>JALTDI010000212.1 GCA_027074255.1 Desulfurellales bacterium | reverse complement strand
AATCAAAAAAATTCCGCCCAAAAAATAAGTCAGAATAAAATTCAGCTTATTGTCGCTTCCAAAAAGCATCTTTACGATATGCGGCACGATTAACCCCACAAAACCTATTGCCCCGCACTTGGACACAACGATAGCGGTAATTAAAGAACCGATAAGATATTGTCTGTAAATCAGCCTTTTCGTATCTACACCGGAACTCTCTGCAAACTCATCCCCTATCCTGTAAATATTCAGTTTTTCAGCATCAAGAAACATCACCAGCACAAGGAAGGAAACGACAAATAAGGATATAACGGAATCGTTTAGGGTTAAGTTCGTGGTGTCTCCCAAATACCATAAAAATATATTCTTAACAAACCTGGCAGATAGAAAAATGCTCATCACCGCGATAATCGAACTATAAAAAAAGCCTATTGCAACACCTGTTAAAATCATTGTTGAGGATGTATCGCTCCTATTGTTTCTCAAAGAAAATACCAAAACAAAAAAAACCGTGAAGGCCGACAAAACAAAACTCAAAATATACGAATATACACCGCTTAAAAAAATATTCCCTATGATATATCCCAAAGCCGCAGCACCTGAAATCCCGAATAGATATGGGTCGGCAAGAGGATTCCTTACCAATATCTGAAAACTCAGACCAACTATCGATAAACCGGCACCAACGGTGAAATCGGCCAAAATCCTCGGAAACCTCAAATGGAAAACGAGCAAACGGTTTGATTTTATAAAAAGGTTGGAAAAAGAAATAGTCGTACCGCCGAACTTTAAAGAAACGACCGAAACGGCAATGCTCAATAGGAATAAAGCAAATATCAGCGGGATACTTTTTTTCTTAAATCCAAACATGCGTTAACTATCCTGTATGAAGGCCTGTTATAAATATTAGGATTTACAATCAATAATTTTGATTTCAGATGAAATCTCTCTATGAGCCTCTTTGCGGCTTCTATCTGTCTTTTGATTCCGAGTGAAACTATAATAAAATCGGGTTGTTTTTCAACGATAAACTCCTTGTCTATGGTGATATACTCCAAAGCATTGTCTTTAACAATGTTATTAATACCCGCGCATTTCATTATATCATTTATAAACGTGTTTTGGGTGGAAGCCATTAACGGTTCGATACTGACAAGAAAAATCCCTGTTTTACCGCTCTTTGCATACGAACTATAAAAATGCCTTATTCTTTTTATAACGGGTTTGGGGTTTTTACCGAGCAATTTTGCTATATCTTGTATAGTAAAAATAATATCTTCAACATTTCTTGCTCTGTAAAATCTGCTTTTAATACCAAGTTCATCAAGTTTTGCTTTGATTCTTTCATCTGTTCCTTCCCTCATACCAAGAACATAATTCGGGTGAAGCCTTAAAATTTCTTCAAGGCTCGGATGAATATAACTGCCGACCTTGGGCAGTCTGGCGGCCTGTTTAGGGTAGTTGCTAAAAAGCGTATCACCCGCAACATCTTTGCCGGCGCCGAGTTTAAAGATTATTTCCGTCACAGAAGGAGAAAGCGACACTATTCTCAAAGCATAGCTATTAACAGCAAAAAACAATAAAATCAGCAACAGAAAAAGGATTTTTTTCAAAACAACACTCCCGATATTCACAAAACAGTTAAAAAATACAACATTGGCGTCTTAATATCAACATAAATAATCAGCCAAATGCACACCTCGTGCGTTTAGCTTATGACATCACCCTTTGCTTAAACTAATCAATCCTAACGGATTTTCCTTTTAGGTTGACAAGGTCAGCATCATACATACAATACAATACTACTAATAATGCTGGAGGATTGTGTATCTTATGATAACGCGCG
>JALTDI010000211.1 GCA_027074255.1 Desulfurellales bacterium | reverse complement strand
TTGAAGCCGGACTTAATAAAATTATGCGTATAGATAACCTTGATGACCTATTTTCTTTTGATAATACCGCAGAGACCGTAATTATTGATATCAGAAACATCGATTACAGCGCCGATTTGGATAAAATAGCTTATGCAAAGAGAATTAATGAAAATTTATGTGTTATTTCAAGAGACATACTTTTGGATGCGTATCAAATGTATTTAAGTAATATGTATAATATAGACGGAATCTTGTTTGATGTTGAATATATAGATTCGAAGGAACTTAAAGAGGTTTTTTTCCTTGCAGGAGCTATGGGTATAGAACTCATATATGGCGTTAAGTCCGAAAGTGATTTATTAAAGATACGCGAAAATTGCGGTGATATAAGGCTTGTTTCCCCATTGCAGGATGGAGATTTTATGCGTTTGATACCTGACAATGTTATAATAGTTAAGGATATCGATTCGAATTTTAAAACAAGAAGGCCGTATGTTGAAATCGCTGAGAGGAAATCTTATGAATAATGTGCTGGAAAATGCAAAGAAACTCCATTTTGTAGGTATAGGCGGAATAGGTATGAGCTCGTTGTCGCAATATATGCTCTCATGCGGCTATAAAATTACGGGCTCGGATATTTCTATGAATTCTTATGTGAAAAAACTCATCGAAATGGGCATAAAAATCAACATAGGGCATTCTATAGAAAATATAGAGGATGATGTCGATGTCGTTGTTGTTTCTTCTGCAATAAAGGATAGCAACACCGAAGTTGTATATGCAGACAAGAAAAATATACCAATCATAAAGAGATACCAGCTTCTTGCCTATTTGGTTAATTCAAAAAAATCCATTGCCATAGCCGGTTCTCATGGTAAAACAACAACTACTTCACTCTGCGCTTCAATGCTTCATGAAGCCAAATTCAATCCTACAGCCATAATAGGCGGAAAGGCAAGGAATATAAACAATAATATTATTATAGGGAAAAACGACTATTTCATCATCGAAGCGGATGAATCTGACGGTGGTTTTTTGCTTCTTGATCCCTATATTGGTGTCGTTACCAATATAGATAATGACCATCTTGGTTTTTACGGTAATTTTGACAACGAAAAACTTGCCTTTATGGATTTTATAAATAATTCCCGTACAAAAATCCTTAATCTTGATGAACCGCTTTTAAAACATGCGAAAAATGATTTTGACAATGTCATTACATACAGCATAAGCCATAAAAGAGCCGATATTTTTGCATACGATATCAGGATAGACAAACATGGAAGCGTCTTTAATGTGAAGACACCAAACAGAGAGTTTATAGATTTGGAACTGGGAATCATAGGAATGCATAATGTGTCCAATGCTTTATCTGTCATAGCAATAGCAGATGTTTTGAATATAGAAGAAAAGATTGTAAGAACGGCTTTTTTAAACTTTAAGGGTGTGGATAGACGTTTTACATTTGTAGGCAGATACAGAAACTACGATGTTTATGATGATTATGCCCATCATCCCACAGAGATAAAAGCTACGATAGATACTGCCAAACTAGTATCTGAAAAGGTGTATGCCATTTTTCAGCCGCATAGATTCTCAAGAACTTCTTATTTAATGGACGATTTCTCAAAGACCTTTAAGAATGTCGAGAGGGTTTTTGTTCTTGATATTTATTCTGCCGCAGAAAAACCCATAGAGGGCATAGACTCGGAGATATTATCGGAGAAAATCAATGAAATTAGCGCAAATGCGGTATATATTCGCAATGTTGAATCTTTGAGGAAATTTATGGATCAGATAGAGGGAGAGGGTGTCATTGTCGGACTCGGAGCAGGCAGTATAAGCGAAAT
>JALTDI010000210.1 GCA_027074255.1 Desulfurellales bacterium | reverse complement strand
ATCATATAAGGAACAAATGGGGAGATAGGTAAGATATTCAAGATGAAAGCGCAGGCAGTGAGCAAGGCAGGCATAAAGATAGAGAAGTTGATGAAGGAGAACAGAAGGATAAGGCGTCAGGTAAACAGGCTAATTTCTATTTTCGATGCCTGACCCCTTTCCCTCTCCCCAATTCGCCTGCGCTTCTCAGAAAGAAATCGCTATCGCGCTTTCCTTCTTGTGATGCTCGCGGCTCAACAGCCGCCGTTAGCCTTCAACAAAACACCAAATGGATAAAAAAATTATCGATAACAAAATCTTTGATGATGTATTTGAGGCAATCCGTCGTTTGGATAAAAACCATCCAATTATAAATTTAAAAAACAAAAAAGAAGGTTACCTGATTCGAAATCATAACTCGTTCAAGCTAATGGAGTTGCCTGATGGTACCATTGGCGCCTTCCCTCGGAATTTAATGTTTAGGTTCTATCGTGGTGAAAACGATGACTTTGATGCTAAATATCCATGCATCCCCAAAATTTATCGTATAAATAATGAAGCAGAGAAAGACTTTAAGGGTAATAGAAAGTTAGAATTCATTTTAATTGACAGATTGAAAATTACAGAATTCGAATTGGTGGCTAGAGATTTCCCACAAGCAAAGTATGCCATTCATGATTATTGCAATGTCGATTTCAAAGCCTTGGCCCAACACTACGAGTTAAATACTGATCTTTTGGATATGAGTAGCGATATTGCGGTTGCTGCTTTTTTTGCTACACATACATATCATCCTCAAAATGGTTACCAAATAAAACAAAATGGGATGGGATGCTTAAGAGTGTATATGTATATGCCAAATTATACGGATTCTGAAGTTGATCTAAAAACTTTTAGGTTAATAGGTTTGCAACCATTCCAACGGCCAGGTGTTCAATGTGCTTTTGCCCTTCGGATGTACCAAGATGAAGATTTTTCGGATTTTTCGGGTAAGGTTTTATTTAGGCAACACACAAAATGGAACCAAAAATTGCGAGAAGCCTTTTATAAGCATGGCAGAAATATTTTGTTTCCCAAGGAAGATATAAATGATGCTGCAGAATTAATCAAAAATTCTAATTGCGTTTCTAAAATGGCAATTTATAAATTTTGTAAAGATAATCATTTTACTGTGGAGTATGTTGAAAAGTTGCTATTTCAACATGACATCAAAATTTCTAAAAAACTAGTTTATTCCTTATCAAGACAGCAAAGAAAAAAGATGGAAAAGGATTTTAAAGGTAGACCATATGGTAACGTAAAATTATTTTCGCGCGTAGCATTTTAGGCCTCTTATTTTTATTACGCACTTTTTCATAACTAATGCCGATTCAGGCTAACCATTCTGCTTCACTCTGACCAATGTTACGCTGGCGCTTCACACCGGCAGGTGAGCAGATCGTTATGGGGGTCACAGAGGGGTCAGGCATCGAAAATAGAATTTAATCTTTGACATTGCCTCCCGAGATACTATAATTTTTGTATTATGGTACGACCTTATCGGCTGCAAGCAGAAGACTGTTTCTATCATATAGACGTTTTCTGTGGATTTGATATAACTATAATATCAAATCCACAGAAAACGTCGAGGACCCATTAACAAATGGGGAGATAGGTAAAATATTCAAGATGAAAGCGCAGGCAGTGAGCAAGGCAGGCATAAAGATAGAGAAGTTGATGAAGGAGAACAGGAAGATAAGGCGTCAGGTAAACAAGCTAATTTCTATTTTCGATGCCTGAACATCTCACTTGAATTGTCAACTCATTGGCTTCACCTCTCTAAGCTCGTAATCCCGATCATTTATGAGCATCGACCAGAT
>JALTDI010000209.1 GCA_027074255.1 Desulfurellales bacterium | reverse complement strand
CGGGAGGATAAGACATTGTGGGCGTAAGATATAAATCATACTCATTATGGAATTCTCCCATTTTTCGTGCCGCCAAATCCCATCTGTTTTTAGCCCAGCTTGCTCTCCAAATAGGAACCAGCTCGCCTGCCTTGGCCAATATCCAAGACGCTTTTTCAATATCAGCCGATTTTATTTTCTTTTCTAAAATCGCTTCCAAATCCCTTAACAAAAAATTGACTTCGCCAAACATAGAAATGATGTAGCTTCTTGCAAGCTCGTTAAAATCTATATCCGGCGTTTTTTCCTCAATCGTATATCCGAGTTCTTCAAGCAAAGCAGCGGTTTTAAGCACGGCATCCCTGCATACTGGATGGAGTTTGCCGCCGAGTGGTGATTCGGTTGAAAAAGCTATTTTCAGTTTTTTCGGGGGCGTATCTATCATTTTTAGGTAGCTCCTTGCAGGGGGTCTTATTTCAAATGGAGCGCCGATATCGGCTCCCATTGTTGCATCCAGCATTGCGCAGGAATCCCTTACAGAACGTGTCAAAGCATGCTCTACGACAAGACCCATCCAAATCTCTCCGCTAATGGGTCCTGTGGGCGTTCTGCCCCTTGATGGTTTAAAACCAAACACACCGCATGCCGAAGCGGGTATTCTTATGGAGCCTCCTCCATCATTACCTGTTGCTATCGGTACCATTCTTGATGCAACAGCCGCAGCCGAGCCGCCGCTCGACCCTCCCGGTGTTTTGTTTAAATCCCACGGATTTTTTGCAGCGCCGAAAAACTCCGGCTCGGTTGTTCCCATAAGTCCGAATTCGGGCACATTTGTTTTACCTAAGATAACGGCGCCGGATTGCTTTATTCTTATGACATATTCTGAATCTATATTAGGTTTATAATCTTTAAGCAGCTTTGAACCCATTGTGTATCTGACACCCCTATACAGCTGCGATATATCCTTTAACAGCACAGGAACACCTGAAAAAGGGCCTTCGGGCAATCCGTTTTTTATAGTCTTTTTGGCCTCGTCATACATCTTTGTAATAACAGCATTAATCTGAGGATTTAGTTTTTCTATCCTTTTAATTGCCTCATCCAATACCTCATAAGCACTTACCTCTTTTTGCTTAATTAAGCCGGCTATGCCTATACCGTCATAATTATCATACTCCTTAAAACCCATATAGGCCTCCCATTATATTTTACAGTAATTCTACAACAAAATTGTCTTTTGTTCAATTGTTTGTTCAATTGCTTAAAAATAAAACGACAAAAATCGGCATCCTCTTTTCTTGACAGATGACATAAGTTATGCAAAAATGAATGATATGCAAATGGGGGGGTTGTTTTTTTAGCATATTTCATTTAATTTATTTTATGGAAATATCGATAGTGTGAGAAATTTTATTTTTATTACCGGCGGGGAGAAAAGCGGAAAAAGCAGGTATGCGGTAGAGTTGGCAAAAAAATTCGGCACAAATCGCATATTCATAGCAACGGCGACGGCCTTTGACAGCGAGATGAAAAAGCGTATAGAAAATCATAAAAAAGAGAGAAAACAGGCATTTGAGACAATAGAAGAACCGATAAAACTGGGTAATGCTCTAAAAAACATAAAAAATACGGATATCTGCGTTATAGATTGCCTTACCGTATGGACAAACAATCTTATATACTTTGACAAAACAAATGAAATTGATAGGCTGCTGGATGCTATAAATACGATTAAATTTAACATTATATTCGTTTCAAACGAGGTGGGGATGGGAATCGTGCCGAATAACGAGCTATCAAGACGATTCATAGAAACACTTGGGTTTATCAATCGAAGGATAGCCGAAATCTCAAACGAGGTAATATTTATGATAAGCGGCATTCCGCTTTATGTCAAGGGAGGATAACAATGGGGCTGCTCGAATCCACTAAAACCAAAATCAAACCGGTGAATAGAAACCTTGAAGATGCAATCCAAAAGCATCTCGATAATCTGACAAAACCTCAAGGCAGCTTGGGGTATCTTGAGGAATTGGCAAAACAGTATTGCCTGGCGGTAAACACGGCAAAACCGCACCTCGGTGAAAAAATAATATACGTATTTGCCTCGGATCACGGCGTAGTAGAAGAAGGGGTTTCGGCCTATCCCAAAGATGTTACGGCGCAGATGGTATTGAATATGCTGTACAGCGGGGCAGCCATTAATGTCATCGCACGGCACGTAGGAGCTTTTGTGAACGTCGTTGATATGGGTGTGGATTATACGTTCAAAGAAACAGACGATATTATAGACAGAAAAATAAAATACGGATGCGGAAATATAGCCAAAGAGCCCGCCATGAGCCTCTATGAGGCCAAACAAGCGATAGATACTGGTATATTGCTGTCCCATACGGCCATTGACGAGGGTGCAGCAATAATAGGCACAGGCGATATGGGTATAGGAAACACCACACCGTCATCAGCTCTATATTCAGCCTTGATGAACTGTAAAGTCGAAGAGGTTGCGGGCACTGGTACGGGTATTGATGATAATGGACTAAAACACAAAGTGGATGTGATAAAAAGAGCCCTTAAACTGCATAAGGACAGCTTAAACGACCCGATTGAGGCACTCGCAGCCGTAGGAGGACTTGAGATAGCCGGTATATGCGGACTTATTTTGGGCTCTGCAAGCAGAAATACACCCGTGGTCATCGACGGTTTTGTATCCTCGGCAGCCGCCTTATGCGCATACAAGATATGCCCGGAGGTTAAAGATTATATGTTTTTCGGCCACAGGTCGAAGGAGAAAGGACATGCAAAATTCCTCGAATGGATAGGCGCAAGGCCTATTATCGATTTAGACCTAAGGCTCGGAGAAGGAACAGGAGCGGCTCTTTCCATGAGCATTATCGAAGCAGCCGTAAAGATATACAACGAAATGGAAACTTTTGAATCAGCCGGCGTTTCCGGTAAGGCATGATAAACGGACTTATTACGGCAATAAGAACACTTTCAATTATACCCGTACCCGGCAAGGATGCAGAAGAGCTGTCAGATGCGGTGGTTTGGTTCGGATTTGTAGGATTTTTGCTGGGAATCATGCTTTTTTTATCAATAAAAGGCGGCTTGTTATTAACAAAATGGCCGGAGGGTATAGCTGGCTTTGCGGTTTTTTTAAGCGCCGCTGCAACAAGGGGAATTCACCTTGACGGACTGGCGGATTTTTCGGACGGGTTCGGCGGAGGACATACAAAAGAAAAAATATTAACGATAATGAAGGATTCAAATATAGGAACGTTCGGTGCTCTATCTATTGCATTTGTGCTGCTTTTCAAATGGATAAGCATCGTTTCTTTAATAAAAGACAACAACTATGCATATATCGTGCCCATTTATGTTTCATCAAGATTAGTTATGAGCTTTTTATCCTCGCATCTGCCCTATGCAAGAAAGGGGGAAGGAACGGGAAAGCCGTTTGTTGAAAATGCCTCAAAAAAGCACTCTATCTATGCCTTTTTAATATCTTTTTTCCTTGTTTTGATATGGAGCGGGGTTATGGGCGTTTATATACTGTTTATCGGTATGCTATTTTCTCTTTTTGCAGGCTCTTTTGTCAAAAAGAAAATAGGCGGCATAACCGGTGATATACTCGGAGCATCCTGTGAAATAACGGAAACCCTTCTGCTTTTTTTATGCGCAGCATGCAGAATACATTCAACCTTTATCCTAATATGAACAGCCGCAGATAAAAGATATAAAAGAATCCCTACAATTGCTAAATATATCCGCAGTAATACTGATTATTCTGGTTAAAACGGCAGGAGGCGTTTTTGCATTTATCTTGTAGAACTTAATCGCTATTTTTCTCCTACAACCCTGTTTCTTCCGGATTTTTTTGCCTTATACAGTGCCCCGTCAACCCTTCTTAATATGGAATCAACACTGTCTTCATCCTTGAACTCTACCACACCCATGCTGATAGTGACTGTCCCTATACCTTCAAAATAGTGAAACTCTACCGTTTTTCTTATTTTTTCGGCAACCCTCATGGCATTTTCAAAATCTGTTTTAAACAGCAATATGATAAACTCCTCGCCGCCTATTCTAAATACATCGTCAATCTTTCTAATGCTGTTCAAAACCAATCTGCTCAATTCCCTTAAAACTCTATCTCCGGCCTGATGTCCGTATGTATCGTTAATCTGCTTGAAGTGGTCAATATCATACATTATAACGGAGAATGTTTCATTAAACCTCTTAGACTTATCTATCACATTTTGCAGAACCTGGTTGAAATAACGCCTGTTATACAATTTGGTCAGCTCGTCTTTAATACTTATATCGATAAGCTCTTTCTCTACGATTTTCTGTTTTGTTATGTCGAACAAAACAATTATCACACCTTTGGGTGTACCGCCGAGCTGTTTATATGCCGTGATATGGACTTGCATATTTCTCAATCTTCCTTTTGTATCTACCATATCTATTTCTTTTGTATTTTCGCTTTCTTCCTGTAAGTACGATAAGGCAATGTCTTTTAAAATATCTATTTGTATATCCTCAGCCGTATCCACATCGTTCTGATTTACGCCGAAAAATTCCTCAAAAGATCTATTTATGCCTATAACTTTCCCTTCTCCATCAAATATTATTAAAGGATTCGGCATAGATTCAATAAGATGAATCCTAAATTTTTCACCCTCTCTGCTCTTTTCTCTGTATAGGGAAATATCGGTTATAATCTTTTTAACAAACACAAAAACAAACACAAACAGCACAAATAAAAAGAGAATAACCTCCAATATAAACAGTGCCATATTTTTCTTGATGAACTTGTTCAATACATCGTTCCTTGCCATTAAATCTTTGTTGAATATATAAACGTAATAACCCGTGCCAATCATCCAATGCCATTGTCTATCGTAGGCAACATACGATATCTTTTTCTTAACCTTATTGCTTTTCGGTATCCTAAACTGATAACTTACGTATCCGCCTCCGTATTTTAGAGATTTGTAAACCATCTCCTTGTTAAAAAGTTTGCCGTCAGCATCTTTTAAAGTTAAGGGAATGGTTTTTCCTATGGCACTTTTGGGTTTATTGGGATTAACCAATCGTGTGACCGTAATTTTACCGTTTTCAACAACAATTCTATTAACAAAAAAATATCCCTCATCGTGCGTGCCGTATCTGATGGCTGCTATTCTTTCTTTCAATTCCTGCTTTAAACGCTTTTCAAAATTATCAAAGAAACTTATACTGCCTATATACCACCCAAGAGGTTTAAAATATCTAACGCACACAATGATTTTACGAGTTTTCTGACCGCAGGCATTGTTCATACAGTCCGAAGCTTTGATGTAATACTCCATAAAAGAGCTTTCTTGTCCGCTTTTTTTAATGTCATCCCTTATTATATTGAAAACATTATTACCGTAGGCATCGTGGTAATCCGCCATAATAAATCCCTTGGGGAAAATAGGGCTCATCTCGACCGTGCCGTTATCGTTAAAAACAAAATAGTTTTTATTTATGATTTTTAACATTTTCAAGGTCTTATGTCTAATGTCTTCGGTTGATTCAAAATCACTGTTTTTATATAAAAAATCGGTTATTTTGCATCCTTCGGCCGCTCTTTTTTCAAGCTTGTTTTTTATTGTTGAATAAAGTTTTAATCTGTCATATTTAATGCCCAGCAAAATATGACTGACAGCATCTTTCAGTTCTCTATTCTTGTTTTCCATATAAACCTGTGTATATTCGACTTTAACGAGATTTCTTAGCTTGATTAATTTATCATAGAAAATTGACGTTACAATAACAGCTATTAATATACTCGCAGCCGCAAAAATAAGTATGAATTTTATTAATAACTTTTTCTCGCTCTTATTCATAGATTCTTATTCTACACTGCATGAAACGGTTTTGCAAAACATCTCATACTTTCATTCATATATTTTATTTATCGCAAAAATTGCAGTAGGGCTCAATGGCCTCGACTTTTAAACCACTCTTCCACAAATTCCAAATGCCTTTTTGAAGATGTGGCGCTATCAAAATTCGCCGCCGTTTGTCTTGCGGTTTTGCCCCATATATCGAGCCTTTTTTTATTTGCCAGGGCAAATATCATTTTATCGGCTATTTCGTGAGAATCTGATGGATTTTTTATAATAAACACATCGTCTTCTATTATTTCCGAAGCTCCGGCATACCTACTGCATAAAACAGGCGTCCCGCACGATAGGGATTCCAAAATAACGTGTCCGAATGTATCAAATAGTGTGGGATAAACAAAAAAATCGCTTGCACAATACACCTTTTCTATATCTTTGACTACTCCGAGCCATATAACATTCCTTATCAAACCGAGCTTTTCTACTCTTTTTTTAAAATAACGCTCATCACCGT
>JALTDI010000208.1 GCA_027074255.1 Desulfurellales bacterium | reverse complement strand
GCTGGAATCTATGAAGAGTTCCGGCTTCCCTTGTTCGGTGCTTAGCGAGGAAACCGGCTTGGTGTATATGGGTTCAAAACAGCCTCTTGTTATTGTTGACCCCATTGACGGGAGTCTTAATTCAAAAAGAGGTGTGCCGTATTTTGCTTTTTCCATAGCTTTGAGCGAAGGATTCACAACGGACGATATTTCCGTAGGCTATGTTAAAAATCTGTCAAACGAGGATGAATTTTATGCTGTTAAGGGTGAAGGAGCTTATTTAAACAGCAAGCGGATAAAAACCGAATCAAAAGGTCTAAATATAGCTGCGGTTGAAGGCTTTAAAAGAACGAGTAATCCCGAACTAATTAAATTTGTTTTTGAGAGGTTCAATAAAGTCAGACAAATGGGCTCTATGGCTTTGGACATGTGCTATCTTGCAACAGGCGCTTTTGATATTTTTTTAAACGTTGTGCCATCAAGGATTATAGATTATGCGGCGGCCAAGATTGTCCTAAATGAAGCAGGTGGCAATATTTATCAATGGATAAATGAAGAGCCGTTTAAAGCTGATGTCTCAATGCAAAAAGGGGGTCTTTTTTTCTGCCTTTCAAACCCGGAGTTTTTGAATAAATTTTTATCAATGACGGAAGATTTGAGATGAAAAGAGCTGTTATATCTTTTTTTCTTATTTTTTTTATCACAAACTGCGCTTTTGCAAAGAGCAGTGTAGTTACAACAACTTTTATTCTATCGTCAATTGTGAAACAGGTGGGCGGCAGGTATGTTGATGTTTCTTATCTTGTACCGAGCGCCTCGAATCCACACATATTTAGTCCGAAACCGAGAAGTTTAATCAAGCTTGCGAATGCTGATTTATTTATAGGTGTAGGTTATGGTTTTGAATTTTGGATAAACAGCGTTAAAAGTTTTTTAAACCCTGATAAGATTATGCTACTTTCAAACTATTATAAAAATCCGCTTGATAGAGTTGTTGTGGGGAATAATGTCATAGCAAATCCCCATATATGGCTGGATTTGAGGTTTATGGGTGATGTCGCGGTATATAAAATAGCAGATAAACTGTGTTTGCTGGATAAAGAGCATTGCGCGTATTTTAGAAAAAATGCATTGAAATTGCACAATGATATAGACAGTATAAGAAAAAAATATATTCAAACTCTCAGCGGATTAAAGAATGTCTGTTTTTTGGATATTAAACCGGCTTTTGAATATCTGCTTAGGTCTGTTAATTTACATTCCTGCTGCGTGCTTGTGAAGAAGGGCAACGAAGAACCCGGTATAGGTGATATAAAAGAAGCGATTGAAAAATGCACCTGCAGAAAAGGCCTGGTTTTATATATAAGCGATATCCAGCTTGCGACAATGATGGCAGATAAATTAAAATTTCGTTTAGTTAACCTTAATCCGCTAGGGGATCCGAACAATTTGAATACTTACACCAAATTGCTGCTGTATAACTTAAAACAGCTCCAAAAGGCCGTGGAATGATAACAATTAGAAACCTCACGGTAAAATTTAACGATAAAATAATTCTTGATAATATATCAATGGGAATAGGAAAAGGCGAATTTGTCGGCATTTTAGGGCCTAACGGCGCGGGTAAAACCACTTTGATAAAAACAATATTAGGGCTTATCAAACCTTCAAATGGAACGATTACAATAGACAATAAAAGCATAAGCGAATATATGAATAGAAAAAGCAACCTTATAGGATACCTGCCTCAGCATGCGATAGTGAACTGGAATATGCCTATAAGAGTCATTGATGCCGTTATGATAGAAAACATCAAGCCATTCGGTCTGTTTAGAAAATACAAGAAGGATGAGATTGAAAGCGCAAAATATTGGCTTGAGCTCTTTGGCGTCGGAGATAGAATGTATAGTTATATAAAAGAACTTTCGGGAGGTCAGCAGCAGAGGGTTTCCTTGGCAAGGTGTATGATTCATAACCCGGAGCTGCTTATATTGGATGAGCCCAATACTGCAATTGATGCGGTTTATAACACCAAACTCTATGAGATTTTAAAGGAATTAAGTATAAAAAATAGAATGACAATTATAATGGTTAGTCACGACATAGGCGCCGTTACGAAATATGTTGATGAGGTTATGTGTTTAAATGTTAAGCTGCATTGTCACAGTAAAGCTAATAAAATAAATTTCTCTACCGTTTTGAGAGAGGTTTACGGTGACGATATGGAGGTAGTGATTCACGGTGACGGATGTAAGAATTGTGCCCTAAATAGGGGAAATAAATGATTTGGGACATACTTGTAAGGGCATTTGTTGTCGGAGTTCTGCTTTCTGTATTGTTGTCCATTATGTCATACTTTGTTGTTATAAGGAAAATGACATTTGCGGGAGTCGGTATTGCCCATTCGGCTTTCGGCGGGATAGCTTTGAATTTTTTATTCGGATTTATGGGATACGCCTTTCCCTTAATGTTTTCCATTTTGGCGTCGCTGCTTATAGCGTTTATGTATAAAAAGGGCAAGATGAGCGAAGATAGTGCAATAGATGTTATCTTTGTATTTTCCATGGCATTCGGGGTGTTTGTTTTAAGTATCAGCAACGGATATTCGGCCAATATGCTTGGTATTTTATTCGGCAATATCCTCTCGGTCACAAACACAAATATGATTATTAGTATTATTGTTTTCTGCTTTGGCTTTTTATTTATTTCATATTATTTTTCGCATTTTCAACTGATGAGCTATAATGAAGAGCTGGCATATATATCTTCTATCAAGGTTGATTTTTTGTACTACCTGTTTTGGGCTGTTTTGTCCGTTGTCATAGTTTTGTCAATAAAATTGATTGGAATAATTCTTGTAAATGCTTTTTTGGTTTTGCCGACACTTGTTGGTTCTAATCTTTCAAAGAATTACAAAACAATAGTTTTGTATGCGGTTTTGTCTTCAATTTTCAGCATAACCACGGGCATATTTGCTGCCTATATGCTGAATACGCCCGCTGGACCTACAATTGTTCTCGTTTTTGTTGTGCTCTGGATTTCAAGCTTGATATTTAAAAAAATTACAGCTTAGATTCTATATATTTTTGTGCCGCAGATGCCGCTATGGCTCCGTCAGCCGCTGATGTTATAACTTGTCTTAGGGGCGTTACCCTTATATCGCCTGCTGCGAAAATTCCGTCTATATTTGTCTCCATATTTTCGTTTGTAAATATATATCCGTTTTCGTCCAACTTTATCAAATCTTCGATAAATTTTGTATTTGGCGTATTACCTACGTATATAAAAACACCGTCAACTGCAAGCCTGTCCATATTTTTTGTCTTTCTGTTTTCAAGAAGAATGCCGTTTACAAGCTTATCCCCCTGTATTTCTTTAACTATTGTGTTGAATATAAACTCTATCTTTTTGTTTTCCATAGCCCTGTCTTGAAGTATCTTTATTGCTCTTAATCTGTCTCGTCTATGAATTATATAAACCTTTTTGACAAGGTTGGTTAAATACAAGGCTTCTTCTATGGCTGAATCGCCTCCTCCTATTACTGCAACTGTTTTGTTTCTAAAAAAAGCTCCATCGCAGGTTGCACAGTAAGATACGCCTTTTCCTGTGAATTTTTTCTCACCCGGGCAGCCCAGTTTATTTGCACTGGCACCCGCTGCTATAATAATGGTCTTTGTTTTTATACAAGAGCCGTTTGTTAAATAAACACTTTTGCATTCCCTGTCGTCTTCTATGCTTTTTGCACCCTCATAGCTTGTTTCCACACCGAACTTTTCAGCCTGTTTTGTAAAGTTTTCTATCAATTCCATTCCGCTAATACCATTAGGGAAACCGGGATAATTTTCAACCTCATATGATAGCACTATTTGCCCGCCCATGAGTTTTTCTTCGCACAGAAGTGTCTTTAAGCCGCCCCTTGCTGCATATATGCTTGCGCTTAATCCTGCCGGGCCTCCTCCGATTATAACAACGTCATGCATCTTCTCTCCCTTTATGAATATATATTTGTATAAATCCTACTTTATTCCAATCCTTAGTCTATGATCTGTTCCAATTTTTGAATAAAATATTCTTTTGGAACTGCTCCGATAATTTGATCTGCTACTGTACCGTTTTTAAATATCATTAACGTGGGAATACTCATAATGCCGTACCTTACGGCGATGCCGGGTTCTTCATCGGTATTGAGCTTTCCTACCTTTAATTTTCCTTTATATTCCTCAGCTATCTCAGAAACGATGGGCGCCACCATTCTGCAGGGGCCGCACCAGGGTGCCCAAAAATCGATAAGAACGGGAATATCAGAATTTAATACTTCTTTTTCCCAATTATCTTCCGTTAATTGAATTTCCGACATAATCACTCCTCCTTGCATAAAATTGCCTGCTAATAATAGATACAAAAATCGGCTTTGTCAAGAGTAACAAAATCATTGTTTTTATAAGTATATTTATGGTCATGGTTTTTTATTGCGTTTTTGTATTTTTAAGACGAGTTTGAACATATTCTTCTATCCCTTTGGAAATCCCGTAAGCCACTTGCTTTCTAAACAGAGGGTTTTTCAGCATCAAGGCATCCTGCGGATTATTTATAAATGCCGTTTCTATCAGTATGGAAGGGCAATGCGTATCAACAAGTACATAAAAAGGAGCCTGTTTAACACCTCGGCCTTTATAATGTTTGTAAATCCTTTTTCCGTATTTTAATGTATTTTTATACACATAAGATGCAAGTACTTTTGATTTGTCTATTTTGGATGATTGTATAAGAGACAGGATTATTTTATTGATGTCGCCCATTTTTTTTACTGATACTCCGTTCTCTCTTGCAGCAAGCCTTATTGCTCGCGGATCGCTTGTTGTGTTTAAAAAATAAACTTCAAGCCCCTTTGCATGATATTTGTCCTTTATTGCATAATTTGCGTGTATCGATACGAAAATATCGGCCTTTACTCTGTTTGCAAGCTGTGCCCTTTGTGCAAGCGTCGGATAGATGTCGCTTTTTCTTGTTAAAAATACTTTGTAACGGTCATGCTTTAAATAGTATGCTACCCATTTGCCTATACTTAGAACTACATTCTTTTCCTTGTTGTAGATGCCTATCGCACCGGGGTCTTTTCCGCCGTGGCCGGGGTCGATGACAATGACAGGTATTTTTGTTATTACTTTGTTGGGTGTCGCAGCAGGAATAGTTAGAATCTTTTCAGTTCTGACTATTAAGTATCTGCCGTTTTTTGATAAGAGCAGCCTATACTTGTATTTGTATCTGGAATCCATTTTAACATAAACCCTTGTTTCATTCCGTATGTTTCTTATCAAAATCCTTTTTATAGACAGCTTTGGCTTCGGCTTGCATTTAAAACGTATGATTTTTTTGTTTATGGCTATGTACCAATAATCGTTGCTAAGCATTATGAACCTGTAATCTTTTACTTTATTGAACGTAAAAATGACATTTTCAACAAGAGGCGATATATTAATGACACTGAAAGATTCGAGAACGGGAGGCTTTGCATAGGCGTTTAGCGCAAAAAAGAAAACCCAAAATAACGAAATTATTGCTTTTATCATAAAAAAACATTATATTTATGAAAGTAAAAATTGCAAGGAAGGTTTTTTGTGAGGATTCTCGGTATAGACTACGGAGAAAAAAAGATAGGCGTAGCTTTGAGTGATTTTACAAATACTATTGCAACGCCTCTGTGTGTTATTAATGCTGAAAAGGAAAATTGCATAGAGGAAATAGAGAGGATTGTCAGAGAGCATGAAATAGAAAAGATTATTGTGGGATTACCGATAAATATGAGCGGTACAATAGGGAAAAGGGCTATGATTACCAAAGAATTCATAAGTTTTTTGTCCGAAAAAGTTCATGTGGATATTATTGAATGGGACGAGCGTCTGTCCACAAGATTCTCCGATAGGATTTTAAATAGGGCGAAGGTGAAGGGACGAAAAAATAAAAAAAATGTTATAGATAAAATTGCTGCGACATTTATACTGCAGGGATACCTTGATTCTCTAAACAGATGAAATTTTATAAAAAAATCATAATATTCAATGCAATAGCTTTGATTTTGTTTATATCGGCAGGCGGCTGGATTATAGTTAAATTTAATGAGTTTGTACATACGAGCGCATCCCAAACAAAAAATAAGGTTTATATAGATGTAAAGAGTGGAGAAAATGTGTACAGCATAATAAAAACATTAAAAGAAAAGGGAATTATCACAAGAACAGACTGGTTTTACTACTATGTTAGGCTGTCTTCTGCCGCAAGGAAAATAAAGGCCGGAGTGCATCTTTTTTATACCGATTATACACCCAAAGAGGTGCTGAATGAGTTGGAAAACAGCAGTGTTTATTCAAAAAAAATCACTATCATCGAGGGATGGAGCGATA
>JALTDI010000207.1 GCA_027074255.1 Desulfurellales bacterium | reverse complement strand
CTTAACGTGTTTGAAATTAAGGAAAAAGCACAACCATCGGCTGCAGGGGACGGCAAACAGCGCGGCGGTTTTTCCAAAGCTGTACTCCGCATAAGGCTCAGTGGTAATTCAAGGCCCATTGCCCCGCTTGTTTGGCGCCCCTGAGCTCTCCGTTGGCCTTAACAAATTTCATATGGTGGTGTATATGTATATTGTATACATACTTTTGGAGGAAACAACATGATACGCACGCAAATATATCTGACTGACAAACAGCGTTCCGAATTAGCAATAATTGCTAAAATTTTGGGGAAAAAACAAAGCGAAATTATTCGCGATGCCATAGATCGTCTGATTGACCAAATAGGTCAAAATCGAAGAAAGACGGCACTTCAAAAAGCGGCAGGAATTTGGAAAAATCGTACAGATCTACCTGACTTCAGGATAATGCGATCAGAATGGGATAGATAAACAGCATGTCAGATTTAATTCTTGTCGATACTGACATATTGATCGATTTTTTGCGTGGCTATAACAAGGCAGTTACTTTTGTTGATAGGTTTTCCTCTCAAATAATTTTATCCCCAATAGTCATTGCAGAGTTATATGCAGGAGTTAAAGGAAATGACGAGCTTACCGTACTGGATAATTTCATTTCCCTTTTTCGTGTTGTTATTCTTACCGCTGAAATTGCAAAATTGGGAGGGCTTTACAAACGTGATTTTGGCAAGTCACACGGAGTTGGACTTGCTGATGCAATTCTGGCCGCAACTGCCGAAGTGGAAAAAGCCGAGTTAAAAACATTAAATGTGAAGCATTATCCAATGTTCAATGCTCTGAAGCCAGCTTATGATTACACTGCAAAAAGTCCTTGACCACTTTTTGCTATATAGAAAACGTATTAGTTACATATACGTTTCATTAAGAAAACTAATATAGCTATAAAAATATTTCCCTAAAAATGGGGTTTTTTCAGCATTAGAAAGCGCCGAACAAGGCTAATTCAGCCGACGCAAAAAGCCGCGCGGCTGATCAGCAGTGATACGCATACCAATACATAGAGAACCTACCCATCCAGGGGAAATGTTATTGGAAGAGTTTTTAAGACCGATGGGGATGACGCAGAGAGAGCTTTCAAATGCCATTAAGGTGCCTTATCAAAGGATAAACGAGATCATCAATGGTAAAATTTGCGTCTTTTGTAAGGCTGTGCCACGCAAGAGGTTTGGTAGGATTTTCAGGCTTGGTCATCCCGCAGTATTGGAGGTGGCTTAGTCCCGACGTTATGTGCTAGGTGCGTAACTTCTCAATAAGTGGAGGCTTCATTTTGGTAACCGACCACAGGGTGCTTCTTTTGGAAACGATTTGCGTTAGCCCTGTAGTTTTCTTGGTTTTTGCAGCATTGGAAACCCTGGCTCCGGAGCGCAGCGGAGGAGAACAGGGAGGGTCCTATGCTGCAAAAACTTCAGAAAACAAGGGGCGAGAGCATGTTGGAAAAAGAAGCACCCTGTGGTCGGTTACATCGAAGTTGCCAGGACTTATTGAGAACTTACCTAGGTGCTAGCAAACTAACTGTTTGAAGGTAACCGTTCATACTCCCTGTTGCAACCGTCCATGTCTCCGGCCAGTGGTAGCATTTTGAAGGGTTTCAGTGCGGATTAATAGGCAGAGGCCCTGATCTTGTGCATCAAGCGATGCTCCTGAAATACTTCAAAATGCTACCACTGGCCGGGGGGGAATGTGAACGTTACGTTTGAAGAATCAAATTTTATTCGAGGAGGGGAAAGATGAAGTGTGATAGGTGTGGCTGTCAAATCGAGAGAGGCGGCGAAACGGAATATATGGGACAGATATTGTGTGAAGATTGTTATATGGATG
>JALTDI010000206.1 GCA_027074255.1 Desulfurellales bacterium | reverse complement strand
ATAAAGCAAAAACAATCATAACTGCGATTAAAGAAAATGAAGACCCAGAAATCATAGATGTGGAAGATAACATAGCAGCTTTAAGCAGGTTTTTGGAAGAACCCCAAGAAGAGATATCCGAAGAGGAGCTTGTTAAAGCTCAGGAAGAAGAGATAGAAGAGGAAGAACAGCTCAGCGAATCTGACGATACAGAAAAGCAGAGTGAAAAAGAAGTACACGCTGAAAAAGAGGATTTGGAAGAAACAAAAGAACAAGACTCATATAAAGAACTGCCCGGAGATACCAAAAAACAAAAAAAGTCTGATGATGAGATAGAGGCGGAAATCCAGAGACTGCTTTCACAGAGAATGGATGAAGACAAGAAGAAGCGTCAGCAGAAAAAGCAGCAGGAAAAACAAAAGCAAGAAGAAGATAGAAAAGAAAAAGATGAACAGACTCAAACTCAGCAGCAGCCCGCGCAAGAAACCAAACAAAAAGCCCAAAAACAACAGACAAAACACAAGCCTATCATAGAACAGTCCATAAGGGTGGATGTTACAAGATTAGACGATTTAATGAACCTTGTGGGAGAACTTGTTTTGGGTAAAAACAGGCTTGCAAGCGTAGCCCAAAAAGCCGAAGAGAAATTTGAAGGAGACGATATCGTAGAAGAGTTATCCGGCGTCGCATCCCAGATAACACTTGTAACAACCGATCTGCAGATGGGTGTTATGAAGACAAGAATGGTGCAGGTGGGCAAGGTGTTCAACAAATTTCCGAGGGTTGTCCGTGACATATCAAAAGAGCTTAACAAAGAGGTTGAACTAATAATAGAGGGCGCTGAAACAGAACTTGACAAGAGTGTTGTTGAAGAGATAAATGACCCTCTTGTCCATATAATCAGAAATGCAGTTGACCACGGTATTGAATCCAAAGAGGAGCGAAAGGAAAAAGGCAAACCGCCCAAAGGAAGGGTTGTTCTATCCGCATACCACGAAGGCAACTATATAATAATAAAGACAACAGACGATGGAGCCGGAATGGACCCTGCAGTTCTAAAACAAAAAGCCCTTGAAAAGGGATTGATAACACAAACAGAATCAAGACAGATGAGCAATGAAGAGGCATTTGCGCTTATATTTAAACCCGGGTTTTCAACATCAAAAACGGTGAGCAACATATCAGGGCGCGGCGTAGGTATGGATGTTGTCAAAACTAATATAGAAAAGCTCAATGGTACGATAGAGGTTAAATCTGAAATTGGAAAAGGCAGCGAGATAGTCTTAAAGATACCGCTGACGCTTGCCATTATACAGGCTCTGCTTGTAAAGGTGACAAAGGAGTTTTTTGCCATACCTCTTGTTAGTGTAGTTGAAACGGTAAGAATTAATAAGGATGACATAAACAAGGTTGAAAACAGGGATGTTTTGAGATTGAGAGACAGCATTATTCCCCTTGTCTATCTCGGTGATGCTCTTGGTATAGGTAAAAATAAAAAGACAATAGACTCAAAAGAGATATATGTGGTTGTTGTATCGGTTGCGGAGAAGAAGATCGGACTTGTAGTTGATAAATTGATTGGCAGGGAAGAGATTGTTATTAAATCGCTCGGCAGCTATCTAATCAACATAAAGTCCATATCAGGTGCAACCATAATGGGGGATGGCTCGGTTACACTGATACTGGATATACCCTCTATCGTAAGTGAGGCCTCCAATGTTGAGACAAACATAGAAGACCATTTTACAGAGAAAGCCATCGAAAAAAAGGAGAAGCCCATATGCCTCATAATCTCGGCAAACGAGGATATAAAACATACAATAGGCGAGTATATGAAAGAAGCCGGATTTAATATACACAAAGCCTCAAACGATAAAGAGGGTCTGG
>JALTDI010000205.1 GCA_027074255.1 Desulfurellales bacterium | reverse complement strand
GAAGCAAGGCGAAAAGCTCAAGAGGAAGCAAGGCGAAAAGCTCAAGAAGAAGCAAGGCGAAAAGCTCAAGAGGAAGCAAGGCGAAAAGCTCAAGAGGAAGCAAGGCGAAAAGCTCAAGAAGAAGCAAGGCGAAAAGCTCAAAGATTACAAAATATTATTGATAGTGTTTCAAAAAATCCGACAGCAAAAGCTAATAATGCTTTAATTGATGCCTTATATTTACAATTTTATAATCGCAAACCAACTCAAAATGAATATAATCGTTTTAATAAAATGAGCGCCAAAGATGCTACTAACATTGTAGCTGGCAAAGAAATTATTAAAATTCCTATTAAAAAAAATCAAATAACGACGCCACAAAATCAGCCAGAAACGACGCCACAAAATCAGCCAGAAACAACGCCACAAAATCAGCCAGAAACGACGCCACAAAATCAGCCAGAAACAACGCTACAAAATCAGCCAGAAACGACGCCACAAAATCAGCCAGAAACAACGCCACAAAATCAGCCAGAAACGACGCCACAAAATCAGCCAGAAACAACGCTACAAAATCAGCCAGAAACGACGCCACAAAATCAGCCAGAAACAACGCCACAAAATCAGCCAGAAACGACGCCACAAAATCAGCCAGAAACAACGCCACAAAATCAGCTAATAATTCAAGAAGGTATTCAGATGCCATTAAATTATAAAACAGCTTATAAAGATGTAGTAGCTAATTTTAGTAAATATAAAGGAAGAAAACCATTTACAAAAGAAGATTGGAAAAATGTAGCTTATTTAATGACATTACCTCCTCAAGAAGTTGAAAATAGATTAAAAGAAAGTCAAGCAAATAATCAAGCAAATAGTCAAATAAGTAATCAAGCAAATAATCAAGCAAATAATCAAGCAAGTAATCAAACGACATTATCAAATCAAGAAGAAATACCAAAACTTCCAGAAAATCTTCAAGAGAAGTTATATGAAGCAGTTGGTAGATTTGTTCCTACTGAAGAAGATATAAGAAATTGGCAATATAATCCAAAACTTTTTGAAAGACAATTAGATGATTTGATAGCAAAAAATAAAGCACAAACGCAAGCTGAACAAATAGCGAAAGAAAAAGAAAATGTTACTAATCAAGCTTCTACTAATAAAAAAGCTATTTTTAGAGATGGTAGATTTGCTGTAATTAAATTTGCTGAAGATCCTGATGGACCAGGTCCAGCTACAACTAATACAGTTTGGCTAGTTGATAATAATGAAAAAACGATAAGACCTATTTTATCAGAAGCTGCTTATAATAATACTTTTCAAGTGCCATTAGCACAAGCAGCTAAACAAGGTATTATAAAAACTATTTCAATAAATGATATTGGTAAAGGAAAAATGTTTGATGGTTTTAAATTATTACCAGATGAATATGGAATAAAAGATGATGGCACTTTTAAACCTTATGACACTAATATAGATTTAAATAAAATAAAACAAGCTTATGGACAAAAAACAGATAAAGATACTATTATAGAAGGTATTGATGAGTTAAAAGGAACATTAAATTGGCTAAAAAGACAAAAAGATTCTGGTCTTTCTCCTGATATAATAGATAAAACATTAAATGATCCTAATTATTTGACTTTTTATGTCAATGCTCTCAAATATGGAGGATATTTTATAAATGATATTTATAGAGATTTAAAAAGGCGACAGCTTGTTGATGAAGGTAGAAATGATTTAGCAGGATTAAAAATAATAAGTCCTGATACTCCAGCTAGTCAATTTCATTTAACTAATGAATATAAACAATCACAAGCTCTTAAAGATTTAACTCCACCGCCATATATTGGAAATTTAGATACAAGTTTATTAGAAAATCCAATTTTTAAAATTCCTGACGAAGCTTATAAAGTGCTAGT
>JALTDI010000204.1 GCA_027074255.1 Desulfurellales bacterium | reverse complement strand
CCATCTGAAAACGACAGAATCCAAAGAACGAAAAGACCCAATACGATGACTATGGAGACAGCTGTCTGCTTTAAATAGTCGGGGTTTTTAATCCTTTTTTCCATAATTCCGTAAGCTGCCAAAGTAAAATAAAAATAGTGCAAAGCAGGAAAACCCTTTGTCAAAAGTGCCAATGCCGCAAAGAAGGAACCTATTAAAATTCCGTGCTTTTTGAATAAAAAAAGGCTAATCATAGAGCAAAAAACAAGCAGGGAAAAAAACATATCCGTCTCAGCAAGTCTTCCGTATGAAAAATAGGTAACAAAGGCACTCAAAAAAGAAAATGATGCGAATATTGAAGCCTCGATTCCGATGATATCCCTCAAAATAAAAAAGATGATCAAGCCGAATATCAGCAATGAAAGGATGCTGACCAATCTTGCGGCAAATTCATTCTCGCCGAAAATTTTAAAAAACATAGCTATAACTATATTGTGAAGAGGCGGTTTCTTAAAATACGGCTTGCCGAGAACAGTCGGCTGAGTGTAATTCTTGTTGAAGTTCATTTCAAGGGCAATTATCGCTCTGCGCGGCTCCTCATGCTGAAAATACATCCGTCCAAGATGCAGAAAACAGCCGATAAGGTATAACAATATAAGAATTGCCGCAATTTTCTTTGAAACAAACATATAAATATTATATTGGCTATAAAACGCAAAGTCCAATCAAATCAGCAATTTTAAAGCACAAGCAGAACTTAAAAATTTACAAACAGCTCATCCTTAATCTTCGTCGCAAGGTCGCTTAAAACTTCTTTGGCAACAACGTTTCTTGCCTCTTCAGTTGCCGCTACATCATCTTTCGCATTGTAGTTGCGATAAGACGATAAACTCTTATCCTTTATGATATATCCTTTTTTATCTTTAAAAGATACCGTCACGCCAATTAAACATCTATACATGGATGTTAAACCGCTTGCAGAAAAAGCTGACGGCGAAATATCGTAAGATGTGATTTTAACATACACATATCCGTTGGCTTTATTTTTACTGACAACATTTACCCTCGAGTCGAGGTCCAGCTCGTTTATCAAATCGCTCCTTAAATATATCTGTAAATTAGGCTCACTCGTCAAATTTTCAATGTTCTCAACATACACATTCGATACGCCGTTTGGCATGGACGAATAGCTGCCCACAAAATGATAAGCACAGGAAGACAGGAAAAAAATAAGCATTGCAGGAAGTATGAATCTTCTTTTCATTCTACACCGCCACTATGTTAATCAGCTTGTTTTTAACAAATATGACCTTCTTAATCTCTTTTGAATTTGTATATTTTTGAACCTTGCTGCTTTTGAGAGCCTCGCTTAAAACCTCATCCTGAGAGGCATCTGTTTTTACATTTATTGTGTCTCTGAGTTTTCCGTTTACAGTAGCAGCGATTGTCACAACATCTTTTATTAAAGCCTTTTCGTCGTATTCAGGCCAAGATTGCTTTTCAACAATATCTTTATGACCTAAAATCTGCCACAATTCGTCGGTTATGTGGGGCGCAATGGGGTTGAGCACAATCAGCAGCTGTTCAAGTCCGTATGCAAACAAAGACTTTTCCTTCTCATCCTTCGGGTAAAAATTCTGCATAAAATTAACAAATTCCATACAAGCAGCAATGGCCGTATTGAAATGGTAGGAATTAAAATCCTCACTAACTTTCTTTATAGTACGGTTTATCATATACGATAGCTCTTTTTCTCTATCCGTTTCAGCTTGAACCAAACCGGCCTTCAACCCTTTATGGGAAACAACGAGCCTCCATAGCCTATTTAAAAATCTGTAAGAACCCTCAGCCCCTTCATCAGACCATTCCAAGTCCTTCTCAGGCGGAGCGGCAAACAGAATAAAAAGCCTCGCGGTATCTGCCCCGTAATTGTTTATGATGTCATCAGGGTCAACGACATTACCCTTAGACTTGCTCATTTTTGCACCGTCTTTGATAACCATGCCTTGTGTTAAAAGCCTCTTAAACGGTTCGTCTGAGTCCACATAGCCCAAATCCCTCAAAACTTTTGTAAAATATCTTGCATACAAAAGATGCATAACGGCATGCTCTATGCCGCCCACATACTGGTCAACGTCCATCCAGTAATCGGCAGAGGTTTTATCAAATATATTATCGCTGTACTTCGGGGAACAATACCTAAAAAAATACCAGGACGATTCGACAAACGTATCAAAGGTGTCGGTTTCCCTTTTGGCTTTTGCTCCGCATATCGGACAGGTTGTCTCTACAAATTTTTCGACTCTCGCCAAGGGAGATCCGCCTTCTCCCGTTATCTGCACGTTTTCGGGCAGCCTCACGGGTAAATTTTCTTCTTTTTCAGGCACGATTCCGCATTTTTCGCAATACACAACGGGAATCGGCGCGCCCCAGTACCTTTGGCGCGATACGTTCCAATCCCTTAATTTGTATTGATATGTCTGCCTCGCCATACCTTCGGCTTGAAGCCACTCTACTATTTTCCATTTGGCTTTTTCGTTTTCCATTCCGTCAAACTGCGCCGAATTAACCAAAACACCCTCATCCGTATAAGCTTCTTCTAAATCATCAGCACTGTTTGACATACCTTCTTTATATATAACGAGTTGCTTCGGAAGATTATATTTTTCGGCAAACTCAAAATCCCTTTGGTCATGCGCCGGTACTGCCATAACAACACCCGTTCCATATTCAAGCAAAACAAAATTAGCCGCAAATAAAGGCACTTCCTCATTATTCACTGGATTGATAAGATAAACACCGGTGAAGATTCCTTCCTTTTCTTTGGAAAAATCCCTTTCCGCCCTTTTGTATTCATCAACAAACTCTTCAACCTTTTCCTTATGATTATTCGGAACAAGTTCAAGGAGTTTTGGATGATTCGGTGCAATGGATGCAAACGTAACACCAAAAAGCGTATCAGGCCTTGTTGTGAACACCTCGAGATATTCATCCCTGCCCTTAATTTTGAATTTGACAAAAGCTCCCTTTGACTTTCCAATCCAATTTGTCTGCTGAACAAGTACCTTATGAGGCCATCCGTCTTCAATTAATTTCATATCATCAAGCAGCTGATCGGCGTAGTCTGTTATCTTAAAAAACCACTCGTCAAGCTCCCTTTGAACAACCTCGCTCCCGCAGCGCCAGCATTTACCGTCCTCAACCTGTTCATTTGCCAGTACGGTTTTGCAGGTATTGCAATAATTCACACTGCTCTTTTTCCTATATACCATTCCTTTTTTAAACATTTCTATGAAGACTTTCTGCTCCCACTTATAATATTCCGGGTCGCAGGTTGCTATCAATCTATCCCAATCATAGGAGAACCCAAGCCTTTTGAGTTCCTTTATCATATAGTCTATATTTTCGTATGTCCACTTGGCGGGATGCGTTTTGTGCGCTATTGCGGCATTCTCAGCCGGCATACCAAACGCATCAAATCCTATCGGGTGCAGAACATTATACCCTTTGAGCCATTTATATCTCGCAATGGCATCTCCGATACTGTAATTTCTGACATGCCCCATATGTATTCTTCCGGATGGATATGGAAACATCTCAAGCTGATAAAATTTTTGCCTTTTATCGGATTCGTCTGCTTTGAATATACCTTGTTCACTCCATATTTTCTGCCATTTTTCCTCTATCTCGGCAGGATTATATCTGCACAATTTCCAACCTCCGTATTTTTACTCGAATATTGCACCCTTATGAGCAGGGCCTACAAGCTTAGCATACCTCGCAAGCCAGCCGTAATTTATTTTCGGTTCCTTCGGTTTAAATTCTTTTCTTCTTTTTTCTATTTCATCATCGTCAACAAGCAGTTCTATCGTCTTTTTTGTAACATCAATCTCTATTTCGTCACCCTCTTTAATCAATCCTATAATTCCGCCTCTTGCAGCCTCCGGTGAAATATGGCCTATGCATAATCCTCTTGTTGCTCCTGAAAATCTTCCATCAGTAATCAAAGCCACCTCTTTATCCATACCCATACCGGCAATGGCGCTTGTAGGTTGCAGCATCTCTTTCATGCCTGGTCCGCCGGCCGGCCCTTCATATCTTATTACAACAACATCACCTTTTTTAATTTCCTTGCCGAAAATAGCTTTCAAGGCCTCCTCTTCGGAATCAAACACCCTTGCTCTGCCGACAAAATGGTTCATAGATGTATCCACACCCGACTGTTTCAAAATCGAACCGTACGGAGCAATATTACCGCTTAAAACGCTCAGGCCTCCCTTTGGATAATACGGCTTATCAAGAGGCCTTATAACCTCATCCCTATATACGCGCGAATTATGATAATTTTCATAGATTGTGCTGCCTGTAACGGTTATACATTCCCTATTCAACACGCCGAGCGAATCTATTCTGTTTAGCAGAGCCATCATGCCGCCTGCCTCATCCAAATCCTGCAGATGATATGGCCCGACAGGAGAAAATGCACACAAATCAGGCACCTTATCACTAATCTCATTAAACATATCAAGCTTTAAATCAACTTTGGCTTCCTGCGCTATGGCAAGAAGATGCAAAACCGTGTTTGTCGAGCAGCCCATAGCCATATCTGCACTTATGGCATTTTTAAAAGAATCTATGGTTAATATATCTCGCGGTTTAATATCCTTATCAACAAGTTCCATAATCTTCATACCGGCAAGCTTGGCAAGCCTCACGCGGGCAGACAAAGGAGCCGGAATGGTGCCGTTTCCCGGCAGAGACAAACCCAAAACCTCACTGATGCAGTTTATTGAGTTTGCAGAATACATACCCGAGCACGAACCGCAGGACGGACAGCCTATCTCTTCCACAGCCCTTAATTCTTCTTCCGATATGTCTCCGTTTAAATATTTCCCCACAGCTTCAAAAACCTGTGCCAAATCTATATCCGTACCTGAAAATCTCCCTGCAAGCATGGGGCCGCCTGAAATCATTATAGTAGGTATATTAACCCTTGCAGCAGCCATCATCATCCCCGGAACTATCTTGTCGCAGGCCGGTAGGATAACAAGTCCGTCAACAGGGTGAGCAGAAACCATAGTTTCCACCGAGTCGGCTATAAGCTCTCTTGAGGGCAGCGAATAATGCATACCTAAATGTCCCATAGCAATACCATCGTCAACACCTATAACGTTAAACTCTATGGGTGTACCGCCTGCCATATAAATACCAGATTTAACGGCTGCAACGATAGATTGAAGATGAACATGCCCCGGCACTATCGTATTATATGAGTTCGCTATCGCTATTATAGGTTTATTTAGCTCAATATCCGTATAACCGTCAGCCTTAAACAAAGATCTGTGAGGTGCTCTTTCTACTCCTTTTAGCATAACATCGCTTCTTCTTGCCATCTTTAATCTCCTCCCGAACTTTAAATTCATTCGTTTATATTACTAAAACATTTTTGTGTCAACTCTTTAAGAATTTGTATCGACAAAAACACCCTTTTCAGACAATCTTGACAGACAGCGCATAATTTTATTTCTAAATTTGCCGTCTTTTAAATCATCGGAAAACATATCCCATAATTGAATATCCGTGCTTATAAAAATATCAACAGAACCATAATACAAAACGTCTATCAAATAAGTAAACCTCAAAGCATCCAGAAGCTCATCGTCGGTAAATTTCCTCAAGTTCTCTATAAAAACCGCATCTATACTCTCATTAAAATTTATATATCTGACGGGGTGAACATCCCTCATTTTTTTAAGCAAATCATCGAAGCCTACGTATAATTTATCCCTACTACCAGTCTTATATTCTTTGAAAAGGTCCATAAGTGTTTTTTTTGACGAACCATGTCTCACTTTGGTCAACTTTTTTATGCGATAATCCTTTCCGTCTATTGCAAATGTTTGAAAATAATCAATTAGACTGCCTATCCTTTCCTTAAATAAAAGCATATCGAATTTTCTTCCGCCCAAAGATACAGGTGTCGTGTTTGATGTAGCAGCAACAATTGTATTTGTGCTGCTTAATTCTCTTATAAAATTTATACCCATCATGGCATCACCCGGATCGTCAAGCTCAAATTCGTCAAGCAGCAGCAAGTCAAACCGAGAAATTTTTTCAACAAGCGGCAGCAAGTCAAAATACGCTATCAAATACATTAGTTCCGAAAACGACAAAAAAATTTTTCGCCCCGGATATGCATTCCCGATAGAAGACAGCAGATGTGTTTTCCCAATTCCGAAACCCCCGTCTATATAAACATGTTTCGGTTTCAGACGCTTTCTTGTTATCTTTCCTATTATTCCGCCGCAGCACTTCTTGGTGTTAAATCGCTCAACCTCATAAACAAATTTTTCAAGTTTTTCCTTAACATCCCGCTGAGAGGGATATTCCTCATCCGGCATATAGTTATCAAAACTGCACTGACTGAATTTATACGGCATTCTCTCCTGAGCAATTATTAAATTTATTGGCATATCAAAATTAATTTCTTCTATTCTCATACTCCATCCGCTTTTATATAAAACCTAAATTGTCCTTTTTTTGTTCCTAACATAATTTCCCGCCACTCTTTTATCAAATACCGCCTATTTTGTCCATATA
>JALTDI010000203.1 GCA_027074255.1 Desulfurellales bacterium | reverse complement strand
CGCCTGTTTCTGAAATTGACGGGAACGATAATAAAACGCAGAAGAAAGTTGTATCTGCTGCGGCAAATGATAATACAACAGCAGACAACTCTCAGGCCGATAACAAAACTCAAACAGCAGACAATATCACTCTTTCGAAAAATGAGCCTCAGCAAAATATTATGACGGACAACTATAAGGCGTATTACAAAAAAGCCTTAAAAACCTATATGAACGGTAATTACAGACTATCGGTCAATATGTTTAAAACATTTTTGTCTGTATATAAAGATAATAATCTTGACGATAATGCGATTTATTGGCTGGCTCATAGTTATCTTCACCTCGGCGACAATAAAAATGCCGTTAAATATTTGAAGAGACTAATTGAGCAGTATCCTTATAACTCTATCATCAGCGGGGGTAAAACCGACGCGGCTTTGTATGACTTGATAAAGATATATAGATATGATAAAAAAAAGGCAAGCTACTATAGAAATATTTTAACGAGGAGTTTTCCTAATAGTAAATATGCTGTTCTGGCAAAACATGTGAGGAGGACGAAGTGAAGAAAGTTTTTTTGTTGATTTTGATAGGTTTTTTTATATCCGTTAACGCCAATGCTAAAAATAGCCTGCATGTGGTTAAGCCCGGCGACACCTTGTGGGCATTGTCTAAGGCGCATTATAAAGATCCTTTTTTGTGGGGCAAGATATGGATGAATAATATGTATCTCAACGATCCCAATCTGATATTTCCCGGCGAGGTTATTGAATATACCAAATACGGCATAACCATATACAAAAAGGCTAAAACGGCAAAAATCAAAAAAGCTGTCCCGGTAGGCAATTCTTATGAAAAATACGATATAGCGGTTTTTTTTGACGGCGGTAAATATTACTCCGACTGCGGAGGCGGATTCTGTGTGTGGCACAAAAAAGATTTCCCCATAGGGAAGCTTTCGTTCGATAATTATAATAATGTGGAAACTTCAACGGGCGGAATTGTGTATATAAAAACGAAGGCTCCCGTTTCGGCAAAAAGATTATATATTTACAGAGAAATTGCCAACCATCAGGATTGCAGTATATGTCCGGGCTCTTCCGTATCAACTTTTATTCCGATAGGAGAAATCAAGATAATAAAAAGAATCAAGCCTCTTGTTTATAAAGGAGTTATAGAGAATGCCACAGTTGAAATCAATCCTAACGATACGGTAAGTGCCATATATCCCTATAAAAAGGTGAGAAAAAACGCAAAATTCGTGGAACTCGGTAATATACCGGTAAAACTCATTGGCATAAGCGATGTTGATTTGACCCACCATACGGGCTATTATACATTCTTTAAGGTCCCAAGAGCGAATTGGCAAGTTGTAAGAAGAAAAAACGGAAACGGCTATCATATAGTTAAACTGCCGAAGCCTTTTACAGAATATATTGTGGGTAAAAAGATTTTTGTTGACAGGGTTGACAAGAACCTTCCGGAAAACACAAATATGGCAGAAGGAATCGTGGTGAGTCAATATAAAGGATATATATCTGTGTTTTTCGATACGTATAACAGCGGACTCAAAGAGATGTTTGACGAAACGAAAGAATATGTACTGAGGTAATGAGAATGTTGAAAATTTTTGATACTGCAAAAAGAAGTGTTGTGGAGTTCAAACCTATAAAAGATAAAAATGTCGGAATGTATGTATGCGGCGTAACTGTTTATGACAACTGTCATATAGGCCATGCGAGGAGCGCGGTAAATTTTGATGTGATTTTCAGATATTTGAAGTATAAAGGCTATAATGTGACGTTTGTCAAGAATTTTACCGACGTTGACGATAAAATAATAAAAAAGGCCAATGACGAAGGCGTTTCCTGTGATTATATTGCGTCAAAATACATTGAAGAATATTACAAGGATATGGACGCAATAG
>JALTDI010000202.1 GCA_027074255.1 Desulfurellales bacterium | reverse complement strand
TAAGGAAGTTACTGGAATTGGTTTAGCGGATGCTGGAACTTAAAAATTAATCCATTACTGATGAAACTTTTTGAAAATCAAGGAACAAAGAGTTGAGATAGAAGTGGTACTGTTAAATTCTTTACTAGTACAAAAATTGCGGCGGCGGAAAAGCGAGTGCGGGGCGGGAATTCCTTTCCCCCAAACCCCCTTTTCTTCCCGCCACGCCCGCGAAGCAATTTTGATATTTTTAATCCGACATTGACAAAACAATTGTTGGATTACAGGCATATTTATTTGCGTAATCCAAAAATAATGGCGATATTAAAATTTCGCGGGGAATTGATGAGAATTATTAGAGAATGGTTTTATCAAAATCACTTCATTGAATTTGATGCTCCCATTCTTACGCCTGCTCCACTTTATGATGATAAAACAGCTATGTCTATTAATGTTCATAACGAAAATGTTTATCTTACGCAATGCGCAGGATTTTATTTGGAAGCTGCAGCTCACGCTTTTGAACGAGTATTTAATATGGGACCCAGCTTTAGAGGAGAAGAATCTCGCAGTAAACGACATTTAATGGAATATTGGCATATTAAAGCCGAAATTGCTTTTGGCAATCGCGAGGATATTATCGCACTTGTTGAAAATATTATTGCATACATAACTCGCGAATGCCAAACAAAATGCAAAAATATTTTGAATATTTTAGGCATTGAAATATGTACAGACGGACTAAAATCACCTTTCCCTCGTATTACATACGAAGATGCAACCACATATCTGCAAAATAATGGTTATGATGCATATTTTGGGCGAGGGATTAGCACGGCAGAAGAGGAAGAATTATCCAAACTTTATGATAGCCCGTTTTGGATTGTTGGAATACCACGTGCCGTAGAACCCTTTCCCTATGTAGTTGATCAATCAGATACGCGAGTCACCATGGTCGCAGATCTAATAGCTAGTAATGGTTGCGGAGAATTACTTGGCGTTGCTGAAAAAATCCATAGTTTAAATATGCTTAAAGAAAGAATGCAAGAAAAAAATAAATTTGAAGATGCGCGCTATAAATTTGTAAAAGAAGTACATCAAGCTGGATGCGTTCCGCACATCGCTTTTGGAATGGGATTAGAGCGTCTTATTCGTTGGTTGCTTAATTTGCCTCATGTCCGCGACGCGATTCCATTTCCAAGAGTTGTTAGACGAAATATTGCGCCTTAATTCAATTTGGCCAAACCATTTTGGCATGGCAAAAACAAAAAAGGAAAAATATCATGAAAAATAGAATTCTGATTAAAAATTTAAAGAATTGTATTGGCAAAACAATAGTGGTAAAAGGATTTATTGACACAATTCGAGACCAAAAACGAATGCAATTTCTTGTTTTGCGCGATCATAGCGGGAAAGTACAGTTATTACATATGAAAAGCAAAACAGAGAATGACTCAATCGCTTCCACAGTCAGCTCTCTAACTACTGAATCGTCTGTTATTGTTAAAGGGATTGTCGTAGAAGCTCCCCAAGTAAAATTAGGCGGATTGGAAATACAAATTAGCTCAATTAAAATTTGCAATAAAGCTGAAATTCCTTTGCCTATTACTCCGAATTCAAACCTTGATAAACAAATGGACTGGAGACAAATCAGCTTGCGACGCCCTGAAAATCAGCTTATTTTTCAAGTACAAACAACTATGGAACAAGCGATGCGAGAATATTGGGCGAATAACGGTTTTATTGAAATTCATTCTCCAAAACTCATGGGCACGGCGAGTGAATCCGGCGCTGAATTATTTAAAGTCCAATATTTTAATAATCGGACGGCATATTTAGCACAATCACCACAATTTTACAAACAAATGGCTATGGCTGCTGGATTTGACAAGGTGTTTGAAATTGCTCCTGTATTTCGCGCTAATCCTTCTTTCACGTCAAGGCATGATACTGAATTTACATCAATTGATATGGAAATTTCATGGATTAATAGCCATGAAGATGTTATGCAATTAGAGGAAGAGTGGTTGGCTTACGCCATTGCTAATATTGCTAAAAAACATGGTAAGGAAATTGGGGAAACTTTCGGAGTTAAAGTTTGTATCCCAAGTATCCCATTTCCACGAATTACATTGGCAGAAGCGCGAAAAATATTGAAGGAGCAAGGACATGAAATCAATCATAAAGCTGATCTTGATCCGCAGGGAGAAAGAATGCTTAGCGATTATATCAAAAAGCATTATGGGCACGAATTTGTTTTTGTGACGGACTATCCTGCTTCCGTACGCGCCTTCTATCATATGCGGAATGAGAATGATCATAAATTAACAAAAAGTTTTGATCTTTTATGGAAAGGGCTTGAAATTACAACTGGAGCTCAGAGAGAACACCGTGTAAACAGATTAATTAAGCAAGCTGAAGAACACGGCTTTAATCTTGAACCGCTACAATATTATTTCAATTTTTTCCGTTATGGATGCCCGCCACATGGAGGATGCGGTGTAGGCCTAACAAGTTTCTTGATCGGCGTAAAATCTTTTTTCTTTAAAATTTCTTCTTTAAAATATTTTTTGTCTTTCCAATATACTTTGTAAGCTTTAGCAGTTTTTTTGGATGAAATAATGCGATAGCTATTATCAATTATTTCTATGGCGCAACAATTTTCAACCGCGATAGCAATTCCGGAAGTTTTTTTCATTATTTTTCTTAATTCCGGCTCTCGCTTTTTTTCAAAATCATAGTGCGGGCAAAAAAGAAACTTTATAAAATCAAGTCCACGAACTTTTATCATCGGAGCGTTTTTGTTTGAAAATAAAAGAGAATCGGAAAGCCCAAAAGAAAACCAACAAATCGCCCCTGCTGAAATACCTGACAACACAATTCCTTTATCGCGAGCCTTTAAAAGTATTTTATCAATACCTAATTTCCGCCAAATTTTCATCATTCTTAAAGTATTGCCACCGCCAACATAAATAATATCCGAGCTTAAAATCTTTTTTTCAATTTCACTTTTCAGCTGTTTATTTTTAAGAAGATACAAAACATCCACATCACATCCAAGGCGTTTGCCAAAATGTTTTTTGACAACTTCAAAATATGATTCCGAATCCGAACTTGCTGTCGGAATAAAAAGTATTTTCGGATTTTTCTTTCCGCTTAATGAAATTATCTCTTTATCAATTGAAGTTGTTTCAACAGGAAACCCAGGTCTACCGATTTCTCCCCCTCCAATTGCAATTATTTTTTGCATAAAAATAAAATTTATTTAATCTATACTTATTTAATCTATACATTAAATTATTATTGCTATACCCATTTGTCAAATTTTGCCCTTTCGTTTATTCGCTCGCTTCGCAAGCGCGGCGACGAAGATTTTGGAATAAAAATAACAAAACAACAAAAAAGGCTAAAACAATAAAACTCTTCATAAGACATTTTGCAAAATAAGGTTGTGAATATAATAAACCTAATGCGTAATAATACTTTCTACTACCTGCCTGCATTGCTACGCAAAGCATTGCAGGCGGGCCTGCCTGCTGGTAGGCAGGCCTGCCTGCTGGTAGGCAGGCAAATTATTCAGAACTCGTCAATGTATACTCCGTATATGCTTTCTCTTTAGCGCGAAATCTTCAAATTTCGTTATGAAAAATTGTTACACATCAGGTTTAATTTAAGATATTTTTTTAAAACAAAGTTGAGGAAACTTTGGCAAGGCCTGAGCATTGGAAAAATTTATAAAGCAAGTTTTTGGGAAATTAGATAAATTTTAATGGAAAAATTATTTTGCAAGAGGTCTATACTACATCATCAATTTTAAACCATTTATTTGTTTTTAAAGGAAATCATCTCATTGAGAAATTTTGTCTTTTGGTTCTATCTTTTCTCCCTTTTTATACATCTTTTAAACTTCATTTATAATATTTTGGATTTTTTCAATAAACATAACTCATTACTTTAATAAAAACTCCAAAATACTATTTTCAAGCATCGCTAAATTAAAAAGATAATCGTTGTGATTAAAGGTTTCCTGTAATGGCTTTGCTGTTGTTTTCCAACCCATACCGTCAGTAATCCAGAAAAATTTATATTTTCCATTCAATACATCAAACAAATTTCTGTATTCTCCTGCAGTAGATTTTAGTTTTGAGCCGCCGCCACCGTAAAAATTTGTTTCAATAATAAACAACTCTTTTCCATTATCTATTACAAAATCATAACGACGAGATGATTTATCAACTGGTACATTATAACCAAATTCGTTTTTTATTTTTTTAGCATTTGCTTCTTTCAAGTATCTAAAATTATTGTTTTCTGTTGCCATAATTTCAATTATTTGATAGTATTATAGTGATTTTGCTATCATTTCAATATAATGATAGCAGGTTTAAAACAATTAGACAACAAAAAAAGGGAACTTATATCCCTTTGCGCGCGAATGGGTTGGTCTGATCAAGCGCAAGTCCTTTATTTATGGCGCATTTTGCTTTATAAAATATGTTATAAAACCTGCCGAAAAAACGAGCGAATCCTCCACCAGAGGCGGATAAAACATCATATTCCTTTTACATATTACATACCTGCCGGCAGACAAGAAAGAAAAAATTGTGCGCGAAAAAATTAAAAAACATAGACTTGCCTACAGACAGGCAGGTAAAATTTTTCTGTTTTGGTTCTGCCGTAGCCTCGCAACAAAATGCGGGATAAATTCCTCAGAGACAAGCGAAAACAGTTTATTCGCCTCGGGTTGATTCTATTCTTAATCGCAAAAGGACAAAATTTTTATCCAGCATCAAGCTCTGCTTTGGTGCTATGTCCTTCCCACAACCCCCTCTTTACCCCATAGTCAGCTTCGCTGTACTACTTGGGCCTTTTGTCTTTTTACTTTTTCGGGCTTCGCCAAAATTTTTTCAGCGGGAAATTATATTTATATTTAGCCACAATTGTTCCACCGCACTCGTGCGCGGGCAACAGGATAGAACTCCATATTTTTCGTTTGACTGAATTTTGTTTATAGATTATCATTATAGTAGGTAGGATTGAGATAATACAATATAACCAACCTATTTTAATGGTATATTCAATAGAATAAAATGTCAAATAAAAATTCCATCTCAAAAATTAAGAGAAATATTAAGAAGATAAGACAAGAAAAGGGTATTTCGCAGGATAGGCTTTCAAAAAGGGCTGATTTAGCGCTTAATACGATTGTAAATATAGAGTCCAGCGAAAGTTCCAATCCAACCATTGAAACGTTTCAGAAAATTGCTAATGCATTAGAAGTTTCTATTGAGGAATTACTTAAATAATAATTATGGCTACACATCACAAAATTATACTTGGCGATTCCCGAGATATGACAGAATTGAAAGATAAATCTGTTCAGCTTATCATCACATCGCCACCATATTGGCAATTGAAAGATTACGGTGTTCCAAATCAGATTGGCTTTAATGATAATTATGAAGATTATATCAATAATCTTAATTTAGTTTGGAAAGAATGTTTTAGAGTGTTAAATGACGGATGCCGCCTTTGTATAAATATAGGAGATCAATTTGCTCGTTCCATTTATTATGGGCGTTATAAAGTTGTTCCTATCAGAACGGAGATAATAAAATTTTGCGAAGCGCAAGGATTTGATTATATGGGCGCAATTATTTGGCAAAAAGCTACAACTATGAATACTACTGGTGGAGCAACTATAATGGGAAGTTTTCCTTATCCGAGAAATGGAATTATTAAACTTGACTATGAATTTATTTTGATTTTTAAAAAACCCGGTAAGGCGCCATCTGTATCAAGAGAAACAAAAGAAAAGTCAAAAATATCTAGGGAAGAATGGAATCAATATTTTACTGGGCATTGGAATTTTAATGGCGTAAAACAAGATAAACACTTGGCGATGTTTCCGGAAGAATTGCCAAAACGGCTTATAAAAATGTTTAGTTTTGTTGGTGATACTGTTTTAGATCCATTTTTAGGTAGTGGTACGACAACTCTTGCCGCAAAAAATTTAGATCGTAATTCTGTTGGTTATGAAATAAATAAAAAATTCTTGCCGATAATAAAAGAAAAAATAGGTGTGAATAAAAAAGAATTATTTGAAAAAGCAACATTTGAAATTATTGAACAGAAAAATGAAAATGTAGATTATAAAAGCAAGGTTTCAAAATTACCTTATGTTTTCAAAGATCCGATAAAATTTGATAAGAAAGTTGATCCTAGAAAATTAAAATTTGGCTCAAAAATTGATTTTACTAATAACTTTGCGAATGGTAAAAAAGTTGATTTATATTCTGTAAAGCAAATTATAAATCCAGAAAAATTATTATTAAATAATGATTTAATAATTAAGTTGATTGGGATTAAAGCAAAGAATGATGTGGTAGATGAGGCGATAAAATTTCTGCAATCTAGATTGAAAAACCAACGAGTTTTTATTAAATTTGATGATGTGAAATATGATAATGAGAACAACTTACTTTGTTATCTATATTTGCAGAATAAAACTTTTATCAATGCTCACTTGATAAAAAATAAATTAGTCAATGTTGACGACAGTTTTGATTACAAATACAAACGAAAATTTTTAAATTTAGCGCAACAATAATATG
>JALTDI010000201.1 GCA_027074255.1 Desulfurellales bacterium | reverse complement strand
AAAAGTGTTTTTCAGACAAACAAAAATATGTATTTAATCGCAGAAAACGGCAAGGTTATAGATAAATATGAAAAGGGACTGAATGTAAATGTTAATTTACTTCCTCTCATTGTTGCAAAAAATCCTAAATATATAGAAGACCATTATTTACTTGCATCCGTTATAAAAATGTACAACAAATTAGACAAATTTAACAAAATAAGTTATATTAAAATATTATCGGAAGGGTATCAGCTTGTGCATTTCTCCAATTCTTTAAATGTTGCGGTGAATAGTTTGAATTGTCCGCATGAAGCATTTGAACATCTTAGAAAAGAATGGAGTAATCTTGTCAGCAAGAAGGACAAGCTGGATAGTGTTAGCATATGTTTCTCAAATAAATTTGTTTTAAGATGGAAAAAGGAGAAAAAAGGTGTCGGAAATTAATAGTGATAATATGGTCGTAGGATTGGATATTGGTACAACAAAGGTATGTGTTATTGTTGGTAAGAAGTCCGATGATGGAAATATAAAGATTATAGGCATTGGCCAGACTCCTTCAAAAGGGTTACGCAAGGGTATAGTTATAAATATAGACGAAGCCGTTATGTCTATAAAAAGAGCAGTTGCTTATGCCGAAAGAATGAGCGGAGTTAAGATAGATACCGTTTATACCGGAATAGCGGGCGGTCATATTAGGTCGTATAATTCAAGCGGAGTTGTTGCTATAAAAAGCCTTGAGGTTGCCGAGTCCGATATCAGGCGCGTGATAGATGCGGCCAAAGCCGTTGCCATTCCGCCTGATAGGGAAATTATACACATAATACCTCAGGAATTTATAGTCGATGACCAGGCGGGAATTAAAGATCCCAGAGGTATGAGCGGAACCAGGCTTGAGGTTAGAGTCCATATAGTGACAGGTTCTGTAACAAGCGTGCAGAATATTGTGAAATGCTGCCAAAAAAGCGGCCTTTCCGTAAAAAATATTGTGCTTCAGCCCATTGCTTCGTCTCAGGCGGCTGTTTTGAACGAAGAAAAAGACCTGGGCGTGGGACTTATTGATATAGGGGGCGGCACAACGGATGTCGCTGTTTTTGTTGCAAATGCCATAAAACATACATCTGTCATCTCAATAGGAGGAGATCATATAACAAACGATTTGGCAATCGGGCTTAGGACACCTTTTAAAGAGGCTGAAGACATAAAGAAAAAATACGGATGCTCTTTAACCGATTTGGTTGAGGATGATGATATGGTGATAATTCCGGGCGTAGGTGATAGAAAGTCAAGAGAGATACCCAAGAAAATGTTAAGCGAGATTATAGAGCCGAGGATGGAAGAGATTTTTTCAATAGTGAAAGATAATTTGGATAAGGTTAACCTTTTACCTATGCTGGCATCCGGTATAGTTTTAACGGGCGGTTCTGCTTTAATGCCGGGGGCATCCGAACTGGCTGAATCTGTATTTAACCTTCCTGTAAGGGTAGGGAAGCCCATTAATGTAACAGGACTTAAAGATGCTGTTGACAACCCTATGTATGCCACGGGAGTTGGTTTGGTTATATACGGTTTTCTGAGCAGCGAAGAGGATAATATGAACATAATGCCTGACAAGAAAATTAAGGATGATAGCATGTTTGCATTAATCTTATCTAAAATGAAGAGCTGGATAAAGGATATGTTTTGATTTTTGGAGGTTTTTATAATGAAAGTCGGTGAGAATGAAAATATTATAGGGGCCGTAATAAAGGTTGTAGGTGTAGGCGGCGGGGGAAGCAACGCAATAAACAATATGATAGGTCATGGCATAAGAAACGTGGAATTTCTCAGTGCAAATACAGATTTACAAGCTTTAAGCATGAGTAATGCTCAGACAAAAGTACAGCTTGGCAAAAAGCTTACCCGCGGTCTCGGTGCCGGAAGCGACCCGGAAAAAGGCAGAAAAGCTGCCGAGGAAAACCTTGAGGATTTGGAATCCGTATTAAAGGGTTCCGATATGGTTTTTATAGCTGCCGGTATGGGCGGTGGAACAGGAACCGGCGCATCTCCTGTAATTGCCAAGGTGGCAAAAGACCTTGGAGCTCTTACAATAGGCGTCGTGACAAAGCCTTTCGATGTAGAAGGGAAGGTTAAAAAGGAGATAGCTCAAAAAGGCATAGATGAGCTTAAAGACAATGTTGACAGTATCATAGTTATACCAAATCAAAGGCTTCTTGACGTATATAGAAATCTTACGCTGCTTGATGCATTTAAAAAGGTGGATGATATCCTAAGACAGGCTGTGCAGAGTATCGTTGATTTGATTCATAAGCCGTCTGAAAATGCTCAAATTGTCGTCAATATAGACTTTGCAGATGTTGAAACCATTATGAGCGAAAAGGGTGTGGCTTTGATGGGTATTGGAGAGGCATCTTCGTCGGGTGGAGAAAATAGGGTCAAAAAAGCCACTGAATTTGCAATATCCAATCCTCTGCTTGAAAATGCCAATATAAAGGGAGCAAAGGGTATAATCATGAATATAACGGCAAGCAAGAATTTCGGCTTGGAAGAATTGAATGAAGCAACTTCTACAATAGAAAAAAATATGAACGATAAAGCAATTTTTAAGTATGGATTTGTTTTGGACGAATCTCTCGGAGATAGGGTCAGGATAACAATTATAGCTACGGGGTTCAATGAAAAAGTCAATAGAGCTGACATGAGAAGAGGTTATATATCAAAGGAACATATAAATATTGACCAAAAGACTATAAGTCAAATAAAGAAGCAATCGGATATGCCCATTGACGATAAATACGATATACCTGCTTTTATAAGAAGAAAAAAGGCCGATTCTTAGAACCTATGGAATTTGAAAGATTCGCAATAGCTATCGTTTCTTTCCTCATCGGCAGCGTGCCTTTCGGATACTTAGTCTCAAAATATAAGGGTGTTGATATAAGAAAATACGGAAGCGGCAATATCGGAGCTACAAACGTATATAGGGTTTTTGGTAAAAAATACGGAGCACTGACGCTTCTTCTGGATTTATCAAAAGGTCTGATTTGTGTTTTGGCGGCGAAGATTTTAATGAAAAATGATACTCTATCTTCCTATATAGCGGCAATTTTTGCTGTGCTTGGGCACGATTTCAGCGTGTTTTTGAAATTTAAGGGCGGAAAAGGTGTTGCAGCAACATACGGCTCGACACTGCCTCTGTTTTTCCCGGCTTCTTTTGCTGGTATGCTCATATGGCTCGTTATTTTAATAACGACAAAGTACTCTTCTGCGGCGGCACTTTTATCATTTTCAATTTCAACGGCGGCATGCTTTTTGCTTAATAAAAACGGCGATACTAAGTATGTTTTTTTGTTTTTATTGATTATTATGTTTATTAAGCACAGAGAAAATATAAGACGTTTTTATTTTGGAAATGAAAGGAGACTGAATATATGAAATTTTGGAAAAATTTGAGTTTTGTTATATAATTATGTATAAAAGGGCAGGGTGAAAGTATGGCGCTTAAGAAGATGGAGATAGAATTGTTGGCAGATAAGATTGTTTCAAATATCATAAACTCGGGACATATAAAAATCAATAAGGATGTATCTGTCATAAAATCAATAGCAAGAGATGTACTTTTGGATGATGCACATAAAGAAAGAGAGATTGATATAAAAACCAAGGAGCTGCTGGGGGAATTTACAAGGGAAATTGAAAATGAAAGACTTGACAGCTCTAAACTATTTATGATGGCAAAAAGAAAGGTCGCCAAGAAAGAGGGCTTCCTGTTATGAGGTATAGCAAAGGCAGAATAAGGCATATATCAAAGAAAATAGTAGAAATATGTGAAGAAAATAATGTTTTTGATGTCCTATCATCCGATGGTCTGGTTGTCAATAATATTATAGACACCATAGAAAGCTATTTTGATGCGGAAGATGAAGTTTACGAGATTGTTATGAACAGCCTACAGAAAAGAACAAAAAAGTTGGTACCCGGAAGCATGGAGTGGGAAATTGCATTCAATAAAACGTATGAAGAAGAAATGAGTAAGAGACTAATGAGATGAAAGCTTATCTTTTACTGGAAAGCGGTGATCTGTTTGAGGGCAAAAAGATTGGCTACAACGGTACATGTGTAGGCGAGGTTGTTTTCAATACGAGTATGAGCGGATATCAGGAAATTTTAACTGATCCCTCGTATAAAGGACAAATTATTGCTATGACTTACCCCGAGATAGGTAATTATGGTATCAATAGCTTGGATGAAGAAAGCTCAGAAATTTTTGCAGAGGGATTTGTAGTGAAGGAATCTTCACAGATAGCATCGAATTTTAGAAAAGAAAAAGGTTTGGATGAATATTTAAAATTGCATAAAGTTGTAGGCATAGAAGATATAGATACGAGAAAATTGACGAAACTCATCAGGGAAAACGGTTCCCTGATCGGTGTAATATCTTCCGGTGATAATTTGGAAGAAATGAAAGATATGATTAAAGACTATTCTATTGTAGGAAAAGATTTAGTAAAATATGTAACAACAGATGATTCTTATAAATTTGAAGAAGAGCTGTTTAGATTTGATTTCGAAGAAGATAAAAAAGAACATAAGAGTTTATATAAAACGGTTGTTGTAATAGATTTTGGTGTAAAGAAAAATATTTTAAGGCATTTGAACAGCGCCGGCTTTAAAACCGTAGTTGTACCTGCATACAGTACCTTTGATGATATACGCTCGTATAATCCGGATGCCCTATTTTTATCCAACGGACCTGGTGATCCACGAGGAATAGAAGATAAATGGATAGAGGAATATAGAAAAGCGATAGAGCGTTATCCGACATTTGGAATATGCTTCGGACATCAAATAATCGGAAGATGTTTTAACATAAAAGTGTATAAAATGAAATTTGGTCATCATGGTGCAAATCATCCCGTAAAGGATTTGGAAAGCGGTAATATTTCGGTGACGGCGCAGAACCACAACTATGCTGTCGATGAAGAGAGTTTAAAGGATAGAGGTTTTATGCCGACGCATATCAACTTAAACGATAAAACAATAGAGGGTATGAGACATAGGAAACTGCATCTAATGTCTGTTCAACATCATCCCGAAGCGTCGCCTGGACCTCATGATGCGGGGTATCTGTTTAAAAAATTTGCATCTATGGTAGAAAAAAATTAAGGAGTGTTTTGTGAGAAAACAAAGAACCTTAAAAAATGAAATAAAGGCTTCTGGGATAGGGCTGCATAGTGGAAAGAAGGTTGAAATTGCACTTGAACCGGCAAAAGAAAATACAGGTATTATATTCTATTCAGAAGACAAGGAACAGCAGATTGAGGTGAGTACAAAGAGCGTTATCGGAACACAATTAGCGACTACTATTGGGAAAAACGGCGTTGGAATAGGAACTGTCGAACATCTTTTATCAACGCTTTTTGCTTTGCACATTGATAACGTATTTATTAGGCTAAAGGGCAGGGAAGTGCCCATAATGGATGGATCGAGCGCACCGTGGGTGTATTTAATTAAGACAGCAGGTATTGTCGAACAAAATGCTTATAAAAAGGCTATAATTATTACAAAACCCATAAAAGTGAAAGAAGACGGAAAATTTGCAGCTTTTATTCCATCGAAAGATTTTAAAATAAGCTATTCCATAAATTTTAATAACTCTTTTATAGGAAAACAGCGGATAGACATTACCGTCACCGAACAAAGTTTTATTAAGGAGATAAGTAAGGCAAGAACATTTGGCTTATTAAAAGATATAGAGTACCTTCAAGCACACAATCTCGCTTTGGGCGGTAGTCTGGACAATGCAGTTGTGGTTGATGAGTACGGTATTGTCAATGAAGATCCTCTAAGGTATGAAAATGAATTTGTAAGGCATAAGGTTTTAGATGCAATTGGGGATTTATCCATACTTGGATTTGATATAAGAGGAAAATACATAGCTTACAAATCAGGTCATGATTTAAATAATAAACTTGTTAATGAATTGATTAAAAACAGAGCTTCTTATGAAATTGTCGGAACTCCTCATAGGGAAAAAGTTGTTGAAGCATCTGTTTGGAAGACCGTTAAGGAAAAGGCTTAAATCGGCTAAATGACAAAAGTTTACATAATGTAAATTATCAGAACCAAGATTATTGTGGATTTAGAATTAACGGTTTTAAACTCTCTGAAAATATACCAGCCCAGAAACGGATATAGATTTTCAAGCGAACCCTTTGCCCTGACAAAAGAAATAGACATTAAAAATAATTCTGTTATTGCTGATTTTGGAAGCGGATGCGGAATCATCTCAATTTTATTAGCTCACAGATGCGGTAATTGCAATATAATTGCGGTTGAATCAAGTTATTTTATGAGAGAAATTATTAAAAAAAATTTAGAGCTGAACCAAATATGCAATGTTATTATAGTCAAAGATTTAAATGAAATTCACGAAAATTCAGTTGATTCTGTTGTAAGCAATCCGCCTTACTTTGTTGATGATTCTTACAGAAAATCAGAGAAATTTTTTAATGAAAAGTTTGAAACCATAAATATTGACGATACTTTGAAAAAGTTAAGAAGAATTATTAAAAACAAGGGGCTCGTAAGGATGAGTTATCATCCTGCAAGGTTTTTGGAAGTAATCGGCAAATT
>JALTDI010000200.1 GCA_027074255.1 Desulfurellales bacterium | reverse complement strand
TAATAATACAGATACGGGTTAAACCCGTATGCCAGAAAGGCTATATCAGCAGTAGTACACCATCCCCCAAAGCGCATCGGATTGATTTCTATGGGTAAGAGAGCGCCGTTTTTGTCTCTTCTAAGCTCAATATGGACGGGAAAGTTTTTGACACCGGCAAGCTCACCAATTTTTCCTGCAAATTCAGTAAACTCTTCAAGATTATCCTCAATAATTTTTTTGGATGAAATATACACCCTGTCACTGACATCGGCATCAGAAGAAAAAACATGATTTAGTATATTCAAAACAACAGGTTCACCAAAAGAATCAAAGTATGCATCAACGGCAAATTCATCACCTTCAATACACTGCTCAACGATAAACGTGGCGGCATTCAAAACCTCAGACGGATACAGATTTTTAACCTTTTCAACCTCTGCAGATATCGAATTTATTATTTCATTCCACTCCTTACGATTTGAAACCTTATAAACCCCCATACTCATAAAACCGACAGCAGGTTTTATAATAAACGGCATAGGCAACTTGCTTAATGGAACATTTTTTAACTCTTCCAAACCAACACCCTTAAAAAATAAATCTGGAAAAATAGGTTTTGTCATCTCTCTGAATTTTATTTTATCTTTGAACAGATTAATTTTTGCGGGAAGCTCGCTGAAAGACAAATTTTTTGCTATCCAGCCGATAGAGTTTTCCGATGTTGTGTAAATTTTAAGATTCTCCTCATGTTGAGCCATCTTAACAGCATTATCTTCGCTGATTATTTTTGTCTTATCATAAAGCCCCAACTCTTTGGATATTTCTGTGCCAACAACAGGAATACGGTTATCTTGAAGAGTCTTTTTCAAAAAATCCGAGATATATGGTTTATCAACAAAAAACATTCATTCCTCCAAAGTCTCTATATTTCATTTTTTATAAACCAACGCACTACTCAAGCCATTTTTATCACCTTTTTTAAGTGCATCCGTATATACTCTATAAACATATTCCTGTCAAGTGCGCAAAATTTAACTTAAAATTATCATAAATGACGATTCGTTATACAACACGAAAAATTGATTCGCCAAAAAAGAATAACTTAATTTTGCAGAGTGAAAAATAGCTCTATTTCTCTTTGGATTCTTTTTCGGTTTCTTCCATCTTTTCTTCAAGCTTTTTAAGGTAGGCTTCTATACGGCTGATCTTCTCATCCAGTTTTTTACCGTCTTCTTTATCGGCTGATTTTTTTAACTTTTTCAAATCTTCAAGCTCTTTTTGCAATCGTTCGTATCTATTGTGGGTTTTTTCTATCTTTTCGGCTTCTTCGGCTTTGTCAAACATTATATTTTCGGGGGCTTCTTTTTCGTCTGTCTTTGTTTCGGCTTTTTTTGTGTATGTGGTTTCAGGCACAACCTTTACATCAGAGGGCATCTGCCTCTGGTTCATAAATGTCGGCGAAACTATTTCAATACCGTTTGCGTGAAGAACATCTATGATATGTTTTCTCAAATCAGACTTTGCAGTCAAAAGCAGTTTAACGTCGGATAAAAAACCTGCAATTCTATAGGAAATAGCAAAATTGCCAAGCTCTTTAATCTGCACAAACGGGTCTTTGAGTTCAACCCCCGAAGCAGCCTTTTTTAAGAGTTCTTCGACCTTCGAGTGCTCTACATCATACCCAAGCGACAATTCTGCTGAAATAATGGTCCCGGAACTTCTAACAACTGTCACAGGATTTGTCATTAAATAGAGATTCGGAAACGTCGTCAAGTCCCTGTCTTGGGTTTGAATCTCCGTATGCATCAATCCTCTTTCCGTCACACGTCCGAAATTATCTCCGATTTTGATAAAATCGCCGGGTCTGAAACTCTTTATAACACGCAGCATTAAGCCTGCCATAACATTTGCCACAAAAGTGGTTGAAGACAGTGCAATAATAGCACTAATAACAAT
>JALTDI010000199.1 GCA_027074255.1 Desulfurellales bacterium | reverse complement strand
CTCATATCCAGCATGCCGAAAGCACCTTTGTATTTTTCAAGATTCTTTACCGTTTCATAAAATGTCTCGCCGAGCATGCCGTCTTTATAATCCATAGTTACTCCTTTTTCGGCGAATTTTATACTGAATATAGCGCTCTCAACAGCGTTTGCCGCCTTCATGGCGCAGCTTTTTTTTGCCCCGTCGCAGATAACACCGCTGTTTGCCACTATATAATTCTTAAAGGCATCATTGAACATACCCAGCTTATCGTCAAGATAGAGACGCGCAGCCAAAACACCGCTGCCGGCTGCGTGCACAACTCCGCAAACCGATGAAATAAAACCGAGACGTGAAGTAATAAGCGATGTTACAAAGCACGACAAAAGCGCTGCCTTGACTATTTTCTCTTCTTCGGCATTTATTTTTTGTCCGTATTCAAACGGGGCTATGAGGGCAACCAAACCTTTATTGCCCGAGCCCGCACAGCTTGCGACCCTTATTTTATCCCCTTTCATCCTTGCAAAAACGGAACTGAAGACTGAATTTTCGTTATAGCCTTCGCTTTTTTTCAAAGCCTCCATATTTGTTTTGATAGCCTCTTCCATCTTGGCGCGCAGTTTTTTATCTTCATACATTTCAGTGACAAATTCATTCCACTTTTCGGTATCGTAATATTCGGAATCAAAAAAAACTGCCTGCTCTTTATACACCTGTTTTTTAAGTTTTACATCGCCATCGGCAATAACTTCCACCACATTGGTGTGCGAGTTCGTTGTGATTGCAGATGCCTTTTTCTCCTTAAAATATGCCGTGGTCTTTATGAACATATCATTCTTATCCAACACATTTATTTGAACGTTTTTATAGAATTTTTTTGCCTTATCTATAATTTCTGCGTTCAATTCATCGAATATTTCAAGCTCCTTTTGGGGCTTTGCTATCAAATATCCAAAAAGAACAGCAAACTCCACTCCTATATTATTTTGTGAGTTCGGTATGCCTGCCCTGTAAGCATTCTTGAATGTCATTTTATCTATATCAAGAACGATCCTATCGGCACTTGGGAAATATTTCCCCACATAGGCTGCGTTCAAAGCTATGGCAGCCGGTTCGGTGCACCCTTTTGTGAACTGTATCATGCTGTTCATTCTTTCACATAAAGAAAACATAAACTCTCCTTTTTTTAAGTTTTTTTAATATAGATTAATAGCGTATTTGTTTCAATAAAAAAGTATCAGACAGCTATAAATGTCAGTTTTTTCTTTTAAAGAGGCAAAGAAAAATGTATAAAACTCAATAAAAGTTTGTGTAAGGGGTGCTAATGGAATGAAATTTGTAGATTTTTTAGAAAAAAAAGAAAAGATAGCGGTTGTAGGCCTCGGCTATGTCGGCATGCCTCTTCTTGCCCATCTATCCAAATATTTTCGAACAATAGGTTTTGACATAAGCAGAAAACGTATAGATGAACTAAAAAACGGGATTGATACCACAAATGAATTAAAAAAAGAGGATTTCATTGAAAACGGCATTGAATTCAGCAGCAGTCCGTCTTCAATAAAAGAGGCAGGACTGATTATTATTGCGGTGCCCACACCCGTCGATAAGCACAAACTGCCGGATTTATCACCCGTTGTTCAAGCAACAAAGCTTGTGGCAGAAAATCTAAAAAAGGGGGCTGTCGTTGTTTATGAATCCACCGTATATCCAACGACAACGGAAGAAATCTGTGTTCCCATAATTGAAAGAATTACCGGATTTAAACACTGCAGAGATTTTTTTGCAGGATACTCACCCGAGCGTATAAATCCCGGAGATAAAATCCACACCGTTGATAAAATAACAAAAATCGTAAGCGGATGTGATAAGAATACCGCGCTCTTTCTTGCTGCGATATACGGCAAAATAAACAGCAGCAATATTCACATAGCTGAAAACATAAAGACAGCCGAAGCGGCAAAGGTTATAGAAAATACGCAGAGGGATTTGAATATAGCTTTAATGAACGAGCTCTCAATGATATTTGAGAAACTCAATATCGATACAAAAAGCGTTCTTGATGCAGCAAAAACAAAATGGAATTTTCTGCCCTTTGAACCCGGCCTTGTCGGGGGGCACTGTATAGGTGTTGACCCGTATTATTTAACATACAAGGCACAGGAGTTGGGTTATCACCCGGAAATTATACTTGCCGGCAGAAGAATTAACGACTCAATGGGGGAATACATAGCAAAACAAACGGTAAAAAAGATTATAGAAAGCGGCAGGGTTGTGCTGGGTTCAAAAATCCTCGTTCTCGGCATAACTTTTAAGGAAAACATTGGTGACATTAGAAATTCAAAGATTGTTGATGTTATCAAAGAATTAAAGGAATTCGGCTTAAATGTCGATATTTATGACCCTCTCGCAGACAAAAAAGAGGTAAATAGACTTTATTCGCTTGCTGTAAAAACAAAAGAAGAGCTTCAAAAACACTACGAGTGCGTTATACTTGCCGTAAAACACGGAGAGTTTGTGGAAAATAGGGATGAGATAGTGGGCTTTGTTGAAAAAAACGGTGTACTTATTGACATAAAGGCTGTATTTGATAAAAATAGCATAAGAAAAGATGTAATTTATTGGAGACCGTAATGAAAATGAAAACATTTGAAGAGGCTCTTGAAAGACTGGAACAAATAACAAAAAGGCTTGAAGACGAAAATATAGCCATAGACGAAGCGGTTGAGTTATACGAAGAGGGAATGAAATTGACTGATTTCTGCTCGAAAAAGCTCGAAGAAGCCGAAAACAGGGTAAAAATTATAACCAACATCAAAAACGGCTCTATGGAAACAGAGGAATTTAATGGAAACTCTGAATAATTATAGGGTTCTGATTGATGATTTTATAGAAAGACTGTACAGAAAAAAAAGATTTCCCGATATTTTTAATGAAGCCCTGTTTTATACGCCAAAAAGCGGCGGAAAACGCATAAGAGCCATGCTTGCCATGCTTGCCGGCGACATGTTCTTAGCAAAGCTTGAGTCCTCCGTTTACATCGCCGCAGCCATAGAGCTCATACATGCATACTCCTTAATACACGACGATTTGCCGGCAATGGACGATGATGATTTTAGAAGAGGCAAGCCCTCAAACCATAAGGTGTTCGGAGAAGCCATTGCCATACTTGCAGGTGACGGTTTGAATACCTATGCTTTTAATGTTATTTCAAATGCACCGCTTGAAAGCGATAAAAAAATCAAAATTATGGAGATTTTAAGCAGCAATGCTGGAGTCGGCGGCATGGTTGTCGGACAGGCCGCAGACATCTTATCGAGCGAAAACAAACTGAAAATTAAAAGCGAGAAACAGCTTGTGAATTTTATACACAAACACAAAACGGCAAAATTAATACAGGCAAGCGTTGTATGCGGGGCTTTGTGCGGCAACCCCGACATCAGCGAGCTTGAAAGGATAAAAAAATACGGGCTCTATGCAGGTGTTGCATTTCAAATAATCGACGATTGTCTTGATATAGTGGGGGATGAAAAGAAGCTCGGCAAAAAAAAGGTTGATGCTGTCAACAATACCCTGACATACCCCAAGGTTTACGGATTGGATAATTCTTTTAAAACAGCCAACAGACTTAAAACCATGGCTATAAACGAAATAAAAAACTTAAAAAACAGCGAAGGACTGATAAACATAGCCAAACTTATTATTGAGAGGGACAGATGAGCAGTGTAAATTTAAAGAGAATAACAAAAGAAACGGTTATCAATATAACAATGGATATCGACGGCATAGGGGACAGCGACATAAGCACGGGAATAGGCTTTTTCAACCATATGCTTGAAGCTCTTGCAAAGCACTCGGGAATAGATATGTATATAAAAGCAGAGGGCGATATTGACGTTGACTATCACCACACCGTTGAAGATGTCGGCATAGTGCTCGGTGCTTTGATTAAAAAATCACTTGAAAACAGAAATTTTCATCGTTACGGATATGCCGTTATACCAATGGACGAGGCGCTTATTTTATCCAGCATTGATATATGCAACAGGTGTTATTTTAATTATGACTGCGATATTGTCGGCAAGATAGGTAGTTTCGACAGCGAGCTCATAGAGGAATTTTTTAGGGCATTTGCCAATAATGCCGGCATGGTCCTGCATATAAAACAATTATCAGGAGCCAACAAACACCACATAGCCGAAGCCATATTTAAATCCGTAGCCTATAGTCTAAAAGAAGCAACTCAAAAAACAAAAAACACACCATCGACAAAAGGAACTCTATGAAAAAAGCCGGATTATCTACATACGGATGCAAACTCAATCAATACGAAACTCAACTCATTATGGAACAGATAAGCGATGAATATGAATTTGGAGATACTAAGGAAAAATGCGATTTGTATATCATAAATTCCTGCTCGGTTACGGCAAAAGCGGCGAAGGAATCACGTCAAAGCGCAAAAAAAGCGTACAAACTCAACCCTAATGCAAAGATTATCTATACAGGATGCGACAGTTATTTAGTCAATTCCCTGCCGGCTGTGATAGTAGGCAACAGCTACAAACAAAATATAAAATCGGCCATTGAGAGAACGGATAGCGACATAAAGGAAAATACAAAAACATACCCTTTAAACAGCGTTTTGAACGGATATAAGGGCAGAAGCAGAGCTTTTATAAAGATTCAGGAGGGGTGCAATAATCACTGTACATACTGCGTTATACCCAAGCTGCGCGGCAGAGAAAGGGACAAGCCTGCAAACCTCGTATTGGAAGAGATAGAACAATTAAGCGGCTTCGGGGAAATAGTTCTGAGCGGAACGAATATAGGCTCTTACAAGAGTTTAAAGAAGCTCCTCATTGACATAGATAAATTAGACATAAAAACACGCATAAGGATAAGCTCAATTGAGCCGATGTATGTTGATAACGAATTAATCGATATAATTGCATCGGGTAAATTTGCAAAACATCTTCATATACCGCTCCAGTCCGGAAGCGATAAAATTTTAAGATTAATGGGCAGACATTATTCAAAAAAAAGATTTGAAGAAATAGTAGATAGGTGCGCACAAAACGGTATTTTTGTAGGAACCGATGTGATAGTCGGCTTTTTTGGAGAAACAGAGCGGGAATTCATGGAAACATACGATTTTATAAAAGACCTTGCGCTTTCATTCGGACATGTGTTTAGCTATTCCAAAAGGCCATACACATCCGCTGTAAATATAAAAACATTTCTTGAGAAAGGGCCTGTTGTGAAAAAGAGAAATGCCGCCTTAAAAAAGCTTTTTGATGAAAAATCAAAAGAATCAATGAGAAATATGGTCGGCAAAGATACCTCTATTGTGATTGAACCTACAATAATAAATAAAAACGGCAAAAACTTCCACCGCTCAATATCAAGTCAATATTTTCCGGTTCTTGTAGACAGCTATAAAAAAGGGCTGATAGAAACAACGGTTAAATCCTTTGATGGAGAGTACGCTTACGCATGAGAATAAACACTATACATAACAATCAACTGATATTTTTAGGTACAGCAGGCGGCAGGTTCACCGTTTTTAATCAATTGAGAAAATCCGGAGGCATATGGTTTAAATTAAACGACAAACTCTTTGCCATTGACCCCGGACCCGGTGCACTGGTAGAATCAATCAAGCACAAACTGCTTCCCAATCAATTATCCGGTATCTTTTTGAGTCACAGGCACTTGGACCACAGCGCCGACATTAATTCCGTCATAGAATCGATGACAGAGGGCGGACACAAAAAACGAGGCGTAGTGATAGCGCCTCAGGATGCCACGGAGACAGACCCTGTCATTCTCAGATATAACAGAAAAAATTACGATTTGATAAATACGAAAGAATTTTCATCATACAACTTAGACGGCATAAAGATAGAAACTCAATGCAGGCACAGACATACGGTTGAAACATATGGAGGAATATTTGCAGAAAAATTTGCCTATATACCGGACACAAGTTATTTTGAGGAACTGCCCGTTTTGTACAAAGCCGATATCGTCATAGCCAATGTGGTTTTTTGTCATAAAAAAGCTGGCTTTAAACATATGAACTCAGACGATATATACAGATTTCTGGACGTGTATAAGCCGAAAAAATTTATTATTACGCATTTCGGATTATCATTTTTGAAAGAAAAACCTTGGGAAATAGCAAAGGAAATCTCTGATAAAACCGGATGTGATGTTACCGCGGCCTATGACGGCATGGTGATTGATTTATGATAGCAATAATAGCAAACCCAGTTGCCCATAAATACGATTCTTCCACCTTAAAAAAGATAAAGCTGCTGCTTGAACAAAACGGCCGTGACGTTGATATTTTTTTCACACAAAAAGCACAGGATGGAACAAAAATTACAGAAAAAATAGCCTCTAAATACTCAATAATAGCTGCTTATGGCGGGGACGGAATAATAAATGAGATTATTAACGCAGATTTGGGACAATCGGCACTCGGCATACTGCCGGCAGGTACAACAAACGTTTTGGCAATAGACCTAAAAATAAGCTTAAACCCGATAAAGGCAGCTTTACTTTTAGTCAATCCTAACTTTGCAAAAGCCTATGCGGGAAAAATAAACGGCAAAAAGTTTATCTTAATGGCGGGAGTGGGCTTTGATGCCGAATCTGTGGCAAATGTAAATTTGAAATTAAAGAGAATCGGAGGAAAATTATCGTATTTGATATCCGGCATAATATCGTATCTGAAATCAAGCAATAATGTTATTTCTATAA
>JALTDI010000198.1 GCA_027074255.1 Desulfurellales bacterium | reverse complement strand
AAAATACTCTATTGCTATGCTGCCCAAAGATGAATTTCACACGGTTTACGGCAGGCTTTTTTGGTCTGGATTAAGAAAAATATTTCCTCTGCCTCACCCTGCTGCACTACTTTACAACCCCTCTTTTAAAAAAGAAACAGTAAAAAATTACGCTAAGATGAATGTGCTGCTTGAGGATTGTAAATGGTATCCGGTATGTCCGATAAAAAGATTCTATGAAGATGGAGTATTGGATAGAAGGTGGGTGGAATTATACTGCAAGGGTGATTGGGAAAGCTGCATTCGCTATCAAATGGAGGAAAAGCACAAACCTCATTCTGATTTTATGCTCCCGGATGGGAGTATAAGCGAAGGATTGTATAAATAGGGGTGAAAAGATGAAAATAACAATCATTTATGACAATACCTCTTTTAGAAAAGACCTTCAATTTGACTGGGGTTTTTCCGCTTTAATAAAGGTCGACGAAAAGAAAATCCTTTTCGATACGGGAGCAAAAGGAGACCTTCTGCTTTCAAATATGCAAAAGCTAAAAATAGACCCAAAAGAAATACGGGATGTTTTCATTTCTCATGCTCATTGGGACCATACGGGAGGCCTTTCGTCCTTTCTCAATATAAACGATAATGCTCAACTATGGATTCCTCCGTCTTTTGAAGGGGTGAAAAATACAAACAGAGTTATAGAAGTAGGAGCTCCGACAAAGCTTTATGACGGCATCTACTCAACAGGTGAGCTTGAAAAAATAGAACAGTCTCTTTGTGTTGAAACCAAAAAAGGCATTGTAGTTATAGTTGGATGCTCACATCCGAAGATGGAGCATATCCTTCAAACGGCATCTCAATTCGGCAGGGTTTACGGCATCATAGGCGGCCTGCATGGAACAAAACCGGATTCCTTACGAGGCTTGGATTTAATTTGTCCGACTCACTGTACTCGATATAAATCAGAAATAAAGCACCTCTATCCTAAACAGTACATTGAGGGCGGAGCAGGAAAAATAATAGATATTAATTGATACCAAAATACGTGTGGGCTTCCTGAGCCTTTGCCCTTATCAAGGCAGCTCTTTATGACTTCTTATTACATATTGCCTTTTTTTGAGGAAGGATTATTTTTTAAGCTCATTAATGCGGCAGCCTGACATCTTCGATAAACTGCATCATTTTTTGATAATGCGAACCCTTCCAGTAAATCCTGCCGCAGCTTTTACAAATCCTAAATTCGTCGTAATAAAGCCGTGTCTTTGGAGGAATTCTATTGATAATATCGCTTTTATGAACATTAACTATTTCACCGTTGCATACCATACACCTCTTAAAAGGCTCTATGCTTGAATAAAGGTCAAACCTTTTAAGAATCTCTTTTATCTGCATTTTTGCCTTATCGCTTCTTACAAAATAGCCCTTATCCACGCGGCCGTTTTTCAAAATGCCCTTATCTTTTGTTAAGATTACTCGACCCTCAGTTTGTGCCGCCTCCATTATTTCGCTATCTTCAGCACTGTTGCTATAAAGCGTATCAAAGCCAAGCATTCTCAAATATTTTGCGAGTTTTCCGAGATGGACATCAGCAATAAATCTCAGAACCCTCAGCGGCGGAGTGAGGCCTTTTAACGGCGAGATATCAATGCTCTCAAAAACCGGATAAACAGAAACAAAGTCTCCGTCATTAAGATTATAGTCAAAATCGACAAAGTTCGAATTAACGAGGATTAAATCCACCTCCGTATGCATAACGCCTATGGCTTGTATTGCATCCTTGATTGACGGATTACCGAAAAAACGATACTCAAAGGGTTTTTGCTTTTTGTCTGAATCCAAAAAGTCGTTCAGTTCGGCATAAAACCTAAAAACAGCTTTCCCCATTTTATTTACAAGTAAAAGAATAATCTAAAACAAATACTAAACATCATTAATTTTATTCTTAAATATCGTCTTTTGTAACGGGTTTGGAATCCTCGGGTTCGTGGTGCAGCATACTGAAAATATCATTCTCTGATTCCTCGTCTATGGGAAAATACTTGCCCTCGGATGCTGCAAGAATATTGCCGTCTTTATCTTTTAGATGTGCTTTTGCATAGGCTATGGAATGTTTGTCCTTTATCATATACGCCTCAACAAAAAGCTCGGCATTGACCTTTATATGTTTCTTATATTTTATCGTTAACTCAATCGTATAATAGAGTTTCTTCGTTTTTACACTGCATGCCCAGCCCATTGTCTCATCTAAAAGGGAAGCAGCTATTCCACCGTGCAGTGTGTCCTTATAGCCCATATATCTTTCATCCGGCTTGAACGAAGCATAGACCTTATCATCATCCGTTTTGAATGTTATATTCAAACCTATGGGGTTTTCTTTTCCGCATATAAAACATTTTTTGTACCTCGGCAAATTTCTCATATAGATATTTTATTAAAAAATTAGGCATTTGTAAAACACTTGATTATTGGTATAAAATCAATATAATTTGCTTATGTATATCTATTTTGGAAATATAGTTAAAGGATGAAATATGCTGTCAAAAAGAATTATACCCTGTCTTGACGTTGATAAGGGCAGAGTCGTAAAAGGGATTAATTTTATCAACCTTCAAGATGCGGGAGACCCGGTCGAGCAGGCGATTATTTATGACAAGCAGGGGGCGGATGAACTCGTTTTTTTGGATATAACAGCAAGCTATGAAAAAAGAAAAACCATAATAGAGGTTGTAAAAAAAACAGCAAAAAAGGTTTTTATGCCGCTGACCGTGGGCGGCGGCATAAACAGTATAGAGGATATAAGAAATCTGCTTAAAGCCGGTGCAGACAAAATTTCCATAAACTCAGCAGCGGTCAAAAATCCCGATTTAATTAACGAATCGTCAAACATATTCGGAAGCCAGTGCATTGTTGTTGCAATAGATGCAAAAAGAACATCCGTCGGTTTTGAGGTCTTTATAAACGGCGGCAGAACGGCGGCAAAAAAGAATGCCGTTGAGTGGGCAAAAGAGGTGCAAAAAAGAGGAGCCGGCGAGATACTCCTAACCAGTATGGATACGGATGGAACAAAAAACGGATACGATATCGAATTGATAAAAAAAATCACGGATAAGGTCAATATACCGGTTATAGCCTCCGGCGGCGCAGGTTCGCCTGAACATATGAAAGGGGCATTTGAGGCAGGAGCTGCAGCGGCTTTGGCAGCATCGATTTTCCACTTTGGTGAATATACAATCAAAGATGTTAAAGAATATTTAAAGAAAGAAGGCGTCAATGTCAGGATATAATTTTGCCCTGCTGGTTTTAAGTGACTCACGCTCAAAAAATCCAAAAAGCGATAAAATTAAACCTATTGTGACAGAAATACTGGCAAAAATCTCATCGAAAATAACCGTTTATGATATTATACCCGATGAGATTGAACTGATAAAAGAAAAACTTATCGAATTCAGCAAAATGGAGAATATACATTCTATTCTTACAAGCGGAGGAACGGGGCTCTATGACAGGGATGTGACACCGCAGGCAACACTGTCGGTTTTGGAATACGAGATACCGGCCATCCCGCAGGCTATCTTGATAAATGCCCTTAAAAGCACGAAAAGGGCTATGCTATCAAGAATGGCTGCGGGTGTGAGAAATAGAAAACTCATAATAAATCTGCCCGGCTCACCCAAGGCTGTATTCGAGGATTTGGGATATATCGTTGAGGTGCTGCCCCACGCAATCGACAAATTAAACGGGGATAATACCCCTTGTGCTACTTAATTAGTTGACTTTTGGTTGATATAAGCTAAAATCCGCTTAATTTTATTTTGAGGAGGCGTTATGGTTGAAAATAGCTCTGAGCAGCTCAATCGTAATAGTTATTTGAACGTCGTGAAGGAAATCAAAGACTATATCATTAAAAACGGAAAGTTCGACAAAGATGCCGTTGATGTTTTCGTTGACTCGTCTTTAAACTACTCGAAACTCGAAAGTTTTATCGAGAAGTTCCCGGCTGAATATATAAAGGAGCTGATACTAAGCAGTTTGAACTTTATCGAAGAATTGAAGGAAAACATAAAAATAGATTTATCCGACATCTCCATAGGAGACAAAAAATACACCCAAATCAGACTTTTAACGAACAACAATCCTTTTGTGGTTGATAGTATAACCTCTATAATAAATGAATTGAATGATTTATTTATAGAGTTCAGCATTCAGCCTATATTATCTATAAAAAGAAACGAAAAAGGGAAAATAGTGAAGGTAAAATCCTCTCAGGAATCCGGAAATAAAGAGCTGTATCTGTATTTTCTAATAGATGCCGTAGGAGAACAGCAAAAAGAAAAAATCAAAAATGACATCATAAATTCCATAGGGGAGTGCACACTTGTTGTTAATGACTCCGAAGATATGGAGAAAAGAACAAAATCCATAGCGAGAAAACTAAATGACCCAAGGTATTTAAAAAAAATAACAGAAAAAGAGATGGAAGATATAAAGGAATTCTTGATGTGGCTGCTTGATGATAATTTTATTTTCCTCGGTGTAAGAAGCTACGACATAACGTATGAAAAAGACGATATATACATACAAATGGACGAAGACAGCAACCTCGGAATTCTAAGAAAAACCGAAAAAACCAAATTTAAAGAAAAGATATCCGTGAGTGAACTTCCGGACATTGCCCGCGAAACCATCGAAAATGGAAGCGTTATGGTTATTGATAAAACAAACTCAAAGAGCAACGTATATTATACCAAAAGAATGGACTATATAGCCATATCCGAATTTGATGAAGACTTAAAACCCGTTAAGAGAAATATAATAATAGGTTTGTTTACACCCAAAGCCCTTAAAGAACGAGCGGCCAATATTCCGTTTTTAAAGTCCAAATTGGATAAAATACTGTTTGAAGAAAATATTATGGAGGATTCCTTTGAATACAGGCACATTATAGATATTTTTAATACGCTGCCCAAAGACGACCTGTTTATTTCAAAAGCCGAGGATTTAAAAATCTTATTAGAAGAGCTTTTAACCTGCGAGACAACCGAGAGAATAAAAATTTTAACAAGACAGACAAGCTTGGCGCACGGCCTGTATTTGATGGTGGTGCTTCCGGTTAAATTCTACTCGCAGAAAAATCTCGAGGCTTTTACGGATTATTTAAGGAAAACCCTTAATATAAGGGATATAGAATACAGGGTCATAACACAAAGCTCAAGGATTATGAGGGTTCACTACTATTTAATCTTTGATAAGGATAAAAAACCCAAAACCGACATTAAAAAAATCGAATCGGATTTCATCAAAATAGTATCCAGCTGGAAGGACGATTTTAAAAGCAGTCTCGTGGAGAAATTCGGCTATAAAAAGGCAACCTATTTTTCAAACAAATACTTAAAGGGTTTTGACGACGAATACATGTCAAAAACATCCCCACAGTGGGCTATTTTTGATTTAAATTATCTTGAAAAGTTGGATAAAACAAACAAGCAGCAGGTTGCCATATACACCCAGAATGAGAATGTTTTTTTCAATATCTATTCATCAGCTAAATCCCCTTTATATGAAATACTGCCCAAGCTCAACAACATGGGCTTAAACGTTCTATACGAAGATTTCACCAACATTACAATTGACGGCAAAGACATATACATACAGCGTTTTCTAATAGACTCAGCGAAAATGGAAAAGGATAATAGAGCCAATTTATTTGATGCTGTTATAGGCAATTTCGAGGCTGTATGGGACGGCCGTATGGAAGATGACGCCTTGAACAAACTAACAACATCATCGGCCGTTCATTGGCAATACATTGACGTGCTCAGAGGAATAGGCAATTACCTTATGCAGGTCAACTTCCAGATTAAAAAAGCTTCGCTAATCTCTGTTTTGAATAAGTATCACGAAATATCGTCTATGCTGGTGAATTATTTTGAGCTCAAATTTTCGCCGAACTTAGATAAAGGCTCGGATTTGGAAGATGTAGCAAGAAACATAAAATATTCCCTTGAAACAATAAATGATATACACGAATACAGAATTATGCACTCTATGCTCAACGTAATCGACAGCATGCTCAGAACAAACTTTTATAAAAAAAGGAAATACCACTACATTTCTTTTAAGATTGATTCGTCAAAAATACTAACCATGCCCATACCGAGGCCTATGTTTGAAATATACGTTCATTCGGCCTTTATGGAAGGATGCCATTTAAGAGGCGGCAGGGTTGCAAGAGGCGGCATTAGATGGAGTGACAGGAAGGATGATTTCAGGCTTGAAATTTTGGGATTAATGAAAACTCAGATGGTTAAAAACGCTGTTATTGTCCCTGTTGGTTCAAAGGGAGGATTCATTGTTAAAGCTGCTTCAAAAGATAGAAAAGAAGCCGTGGAATGGGCTAAGAAATCATATAGGACGCTAATGAGAGGCATTCTCGATTTGACGGATAATTTTGATAAGAAGAATAAAACTGCATTTCCTGAAGATGTAATACATTACGATGATTTTGACCCTTACCTTGTTGTGGCCGCAGACAAAGGCACAGCTACATTTTCAGACATTGCAAACGAAATAAGCGAAAAAGAGTATGACTACTGGCTCAAAGATGCCTTTGCATCAGGCGGTAAACACGGTTATGATCATAAAGAGATAGGTATAACTGCCAGAGGTGCTTGGCAATGTGTGGAAAGACATTTTAGAGAACTTGGCAAAAACGTGCATAAAGAAACATTCAGTGCCGCAGGTATAGGAGATATGAGCGGTGATG
>JALTDI010000197.1 GCA_027074255.1 Desulfurellales bacterium | reverse complement strand
TGCCGTGGAACAAGATATCCAAAGAAAAAATCAACATAAAAGACGTCGCCAAAATACTTGATGAAGACCACTACGACATAAAGGATGCAAAAACAAGAATACTTGAATATCTATCCGTTAAAAAACTTAAAAAGGATATGAAAGGCCCGATTCTGTGCTTTGTAGGACCACCGGGCGTGGGCAAAACATCGCTGGCAAAATCAATATCAAGGGCGATGAATAGAAAACTGGTCAGAATTTCTCTCGGGGGCGTCAGAGATGAGGCGGAGATTAGGGGGCACAGAAGAACATACGTCGGTGCGATGCCCGGACGAATAATCCAGGGTTTAAAGCAGGCGGGTGTTAAAAATCCCGTATTCGTTCTGGATGAGGTCGATAAACTCGGCAGAGATTTTAGCGGAGATCCGTCAAGCGCCCTGCTTGAAGTGCTTGACCCTGAACAGAATAACGAATTTGAAGACCATTATCTCGGCGTTCCCTTTGATTTATCCGAGGTGTTTTTCATTACAACGGCCAACACGACTGAAACCATACCCTCACCTCTTTTGGACAGAATGGAGGTTATAAGCCTATCGGGCTACACGGTTGATGAAAAAATGAAGATAGCCAAAAAATACATAATACCGAGACAGCTTAAAGAGCAGGGCGTTGAAAAATACAACATCAGATGGACAGACGGAGCCGTAAGAAAGGTTATTGAAAGCTATACAAGAGAAGCCGGTGTGAGAAACCTCGAAAAAACCGTTTCCAAAATTTTGAGAAAAATAGCAAGGCAGATAGCCGAAGGCAAAAGAGTTGAGCAGCTTACCATCAGTGCCAATATACTGCAGAAATATCTCGGAGCGCAATATTTCACAGTCAGCGAGATGCTTGGCAAAAACTATGTCGGCATAGCAACGGGTCTTGCCTGGACAGCCGCAGGCGGTGCCGTTTTATTTATTGAGGTAGCAAAGGTAAAGGGCAGCGGGAAGTTGATGCTCACAGGCTCCTTAGGTGATGTTATGAAGGAATCCGCACAGGCTGCCGTGACCTTTGCAAGAAGCAGATACGATATGCTGAAACTTGAAGAGGATTTTTATCAAAAATATGATTTACACATACACGTCCCCGAGGGTGCAACGCCCAAAGACGGGCCATCTGCCGGCATAACCATGGCAACGGCAATAATTTCTTGTTTAACCGATATACCTGTTAAAAACAACGTTGCTATGACAGGAGAAATAACACTAACAGGCAGGGTTTTACCCATAGGCGGGTTAAAGGAAAAAACGCTGGCGGCCTTAAGGGCGGGCATATACGATATAATTGTGCCCTACGAAAACAAAAAAGACGTATTTGAGATTGAATCGCAGATAAAATCAAAAAAACTCAGGTATCACTTCGTAAAAAATATGGAAGAGGTTCTGAAAATAGCGCTTGTAAAACCTATATAGATTAGCTGTGAAATTTGAATCTTTTTTAGCGTTAAAATATATAAAGTCTAACAAGACAGAGAAATTTATCTCGTTTTCGTCATTTATTTCCATCATAGGTATAATTCTCGGCGTTGCGGCTTTAATTATCGTTATGGGCGTTATGAACGGATTCGACAGAGAATTAGAACAAAAAATTATCGGCGTGAACCCAAACGTTTTTGTTAAGAACTTTTCCGGAGTGTTCGACTATAACGCCAAGCTTATCAAAAAGATAAAAAAAATGCAGGGCGTTAAATATGTCTATCCGCTATTAACGATGGAGTGCATTGTAAGCTCGAACAGCTTTTCAAGCGGCGGCCTGCTGAACGGCATCGATATAAAAAACAGCGGCGAGTTAAAAAAATACATAAAAGGACAAACATCTTCAACCATTGTGGGAAGCGTACTGCTCAAAACGTTAAACCTGAAAGTCGGGAACAATATGAGAATTATACTGCCCTTCGGTAAAACAACACCGTTTGGCTTTGCACCGCTGTCTTTTAAAACTAAGGTCTCGGG
>JALTDI010000196.1 GCA_027074255.1 Desulfurellales bacterium | reverse complement strand
ATCAGAGAAGGCGGAGATACAGGAAAACCCGTTGTAATATCTAATCCAAATTCAATGGTTTCCAAAGCGTTTGAGGATGCCGCCAGAAATATTGTTGAAAAGGTGAAGCTCTTAAACAGTTAAGGAGAGAAAAATGAGCATTTTTGACCTTTTTAGAAAATCCCCGTTTGCCGCACTGAATGAGATGATGAAAGAAGTTATGGAGTGTACAAACAGAGTGCCTGCTCTGTATGAAGCTTTTTTAAATTCGGATAAGGAAAATATAGAAAAAATGGCCAAAGAAATATCCGACCACGAGTACAAAACCGATTTAATAAAAAACGAAATAAGACAAAGCCTGCCCAATAGCATTTTTATGCCTGTTGCAAGGGGCGATTTGCTCCAAATTATATCGGCTATGGACGCAATTGCCGACAAAACGGAAGACCTCGGTGTTTTGATGACATTTAAAACAATTATCGTTCCGGATGAGATAAAATCGGAGATAATAGAATTTACAGAAAGTGTCATAGGTGTTGTTAAACTGGCAAAAGATGTAATTGAAGAACTTGAAACCTTAAAGGCAGCCAGCTTTGCCGGACCCGAAGCCGAATCGGTATCCGACCTTCTTGACAAGATAAATGAATCGGAACACGAAACTGATAAATATCAATACAGTCTTACAAAGAAAGTATTAAATTCAGAAAAGGAGTTGGATTGCGGCTCCTTGGTTCTCTGGCTGAAAATAATAGAAATAACGGGCGGCATAGCAAACTCAGCAGAGAAAATGGCTAACAGAATAAGGCTAATTATTTCGCAATAGCTATGGAACTATACATAATACTCATATTATCTGCAATAATAGGCTTCTATATGGCGTGGAATATAGGAGCCAACGATGTTGCCAACGCTATGGGTACAAGTGTCGGCGCAAGAAGCGTAACATTCAAGCAGGCAATTATTATAGCAGCTATTTTTGAATTTTTGGGGGCAATGCTTGTCGGAAATCACGTAAGTCTGACAATAGCAAAAGGCATTGTAAACCCGCAGGATTATACAAATAATGCGATGGTATTTGCTTACGGAATGCTTGCAACCCTGCTTTCGGCCGCATTGTGGGTCAACCTTGCAACAAAACTCGGTATGCCTGTTTCAACTACGCACTCCATTGTCGGAGGCGTTATAGGTTTCGGCATTGTAAGTAAAGGTATAACTTCAATCAAATGGATAAAGCTTGTCGCAATTGTCGCCAGTTGGATTGTTTCACCCATAAGCGGGGGTATAATATCGTTCCTCATCTTTATTTTTATATCAAAATTTATACTGTCACAGGAAAAACCGGTTGTTGCAGCTAAAAAATATGCTCCTCTTCTCGCTTTTTCTGTTGCCATAATACTCGTGTTTTCGATGCTGTACAAAGGTTTAAAGAACCTTCACCTCGATTTTACATTCTTCCACTCTCTATTAATAGCGTCATTAACTGGAATTATATTCGCACTATTCATATTTGCAATTGTATCAAGGATACCGGTTGATACTACCCTGCCTTACAAGAGAAGATTTCCGCAGGTTGAACGCGTATTTGCCATATTGCAGCTTATTACGGCATCATATATGGCATTTTCACATGGAGCAAATGACGTGGCAAATGCCGTAGGACCATTAATGGGCGCAGTATATGCCAATGCGCTGGTTCACTCCAATAATATACCTATGCCTGTATGGGTTCTGAGTGTAGGCGCTGTTGGAATAGTTGTAGGGCTTTCAATGTACGGATATAAGGTTATATTAGTTGTAGGTAGAAAAATAACCGATATGACACCTTCAAGAGGATTTTCCGCTGAATTCGGAGCCGCCACAACGGTTCTTGTCTGCTCAAAATTAGGCTTACCCATATCAACTACACATACGCTTATAGGTTCGGTTATAGGCGTCGGGCTTGCAAGGGGAATCGGCGCCCTAAACGGCAAAGTGCTTAAAGATGTAGCCATATC
>JALTDI010000195.1 GCA_027074255.1 Desulfurellales bacterium | reverse complement strand
CCTACTATTGCTATTCTCGCATCGTATGTGCCTTTTCTTTCGTCTTCTATATGTTTGTATAATTTATCTTTAAGGAGGCTCAAATTCATTCTGTGGGCTGCGGATATTTCTACGGCTTCACCGAATTTATAATAATCGTATAAAAACTCTCTGTTTTTTATATCGCTTTTGTTTATGGTCAAAATGTAGGGTTTTTTGCTTTTTAAAACTGTTTTTAGGATTTCTTCGTCCTGAATACTCAGGGGTGTTGTTGCATCAAAAACTATGACAATCACATCGCTTGATTTTATGGCAAATCTTATCTGTTCGTTGATTTCATCAGCAAAGACGCCTTCTTTCTCAAATCCTCCGGTGTCTATAAAAAGAGCCTCTTTGTCGTTTATTGTCCCGTATTCGAACACCCTGTCTCTTGTCGTCCCGGGTATGTTTAAAATCAGACTTTTGTTCTTTTTAACCAAAGCGTTAAAAAGGGTCGACTTGCCGACATTTGCTTTTCCTACAATAGCTATTTTACTCATAGTTCTCCTCTTTGTATCCGTACCTTTTTTATATTACTATCATCCGCTTGTAATTTCAACGAAAAGAATTAATTTGATAGAGCGGCTCTGTTTTGTTATTATGAATCTAAGCTGAAAAAGGGGTGAGTGATGAATCTAAACAGGATTTTATATGCCCTGTCGTTTTTCTCGGATAGGTCAAACGGCTATGACACCTTTCACCAAAGAAGGGTTGCCCTAATCGCATACAATATAGCAAAACAGATGGGTTTTGACGAATACGGCTTGAATCTTATTTTAGAGGCGGCACTTATACATGATGCAGCCCTATTGTCCGAGGCTACGAAAACGGAAACGTTCAGGCAAATTATCAATGAGAATTTTGAGCAGCTTAACAGGCACGCCGCTATTGGGAAAAGAGCTGCACGTTTTTTCAGCCTGCATCTCGATGTTTCAAATGCTGTCAATTTACATCACACGCCATCAAACATAAATCCAGCTATGCTGGGGAATATATTGTTTTTATCAGACAATATAGAGGTTTCATACAGAAGTTTGTCAAATCCGTTTGCGTTTGACGAACTCTATGACTTTTTGTCACAAAAAAAAGAGCTTTTCCATGATGAAGCTTTTAAAGCCTATAAAGAATTATCCCAAAAAGAGTCGTTTTGGTATCAGCTTCATGAAAAAAACCTTGATAGTGAATTGTCGGCGGTTGTGAACAAACTCTATGAGCCTGTAAAAAAAGAGGATTTTATAAAGCGTATTGCATATTTTATGGCATATTCAACAGACAATCTATCACCATTTTTTGAAAATTATTCTGTTCTTTCAAAGAATATAGCCATATCAATAGGATATAAATTGTCTTTGGATATGGAAAGGATTGTACTCTCAACACTTCTATCTCATTTGGGGAATGTTTTTTTACCTACTGAGCTTTTGAATAATCCGGGCAGTTTGAGCAGTGTGGATTTTAATATAATAAAATCGCATCCGTATTATTCAAAGAAAATAATAGATATCATGGGTTTGGAGGACGAAATAAAATTTCCCGCAATCTATCACCATGAGGTAGGGACAGACAGCGCATATCCTTTTATAGTAGGGGATGTCGATGAATACGCTCAGGTTGTGGGGATATCTACTGCCTGTGCGGCACTCTTGCAGGACAGACCTTACAGAATTGCCTACGATGCGGATGAAGCTAAGGATATAATAAAAAATATGAATTTTGAGAAGAGAGTTGTTGATATCACGCTTAATTTGGATTTTGAAAAGATTAAAAATATAAAAGATAATTACTACGAAGGAGTGAGGAGACTGTTTGTATGAGACTCGGTATGATTGGAACAGGTTATGTTGGATTGGTAACGGGAACGTGTTTTGCAGCTATGGGCAATGATGTTGTTTGTGTTGATGTGGATAAAAATAAGATAGACAATCTTAAAGAGGGCATAATACCTATATTTGAGCCCGGATT
>JALTDI010000194.1 GCA_027074255.1 Desulfurellales bacterium | reverse complement strand
GTCTGCAACGATTTTTATTTAAATAACAAAGAACGGATATTTGTTGTAACAGGACCCAATCAGGGAGGAAAAACAACATTCGCACGCTCTTTCGGACAAATACACTACCTTTCTTCCCTCGGTTTAAAAGTGCCTGGCAACCGAGCAAAACTGTTTGTCTTTGACAATATATTTACCCACTTTGAAAAAGAGGAAAAAATAGACAGCCTGCACGGTAAACTGGAAAACGACCTTGTGAGAATTTATGATATATTAAAAAACGCAACACAAAACAGCATTATCATTATGAATGAGATTTTTTCCTCAACAAGCTCAAAAGACGCCCTGTTTTTAAGTGAAAATATCTTAAATAAAATCATAGAGCTTGACTGTTTATCCGTTTTTGTAACTTTTCTTGTAAAATTATCATCATTAAATGAAAAAATTGTAAGTATGACAAGCACGGTAAATCCGAACGACACAACGCTGAGAACGTTTAGAATAATAAGAAGACAGGCGGACGGATTATCTTATGCCTTATCTCTTGCACAAAAACACTGCCTTACATACGAATGCCTTAAAGACAGGATAAAACTATGAAAGTCTTTTTAATGTTTAGAAAACAGGATTTCGACTACGATATGTCACTTCCGGATTTATCCGATGAACTTGTACAGGATTTGGATTTGGAAACCCTATTCAGAGCGATGGCAAAAGATGATGATTTCTTATACCAAATTTCAAAATTATCCGTCATACTAAGTTCTTCGGATATTGACACAATAGTGTACAGACAGAATATTTTAAAAGACTGCATAAAAAACCCGGATATCGTTAAAAACATATACGACATAGCGGTGGAATCGATAAACTTGGAAAAGAAGACCTACTTCGGTTTTTTTAACAAATACCCCGGGGGCATACTGCACAGTTCCGTAAAATTAATGGAGTTGTTTCTTGACACCTTGAAAGAATTAAAAGACGCAGCCGATAAGCATCATGAGAAATTCGAATCAGACGGATTTAGAAGATTTTTCAATATGGTTAGGGAAGAGTTAAATGACGAGTACTTTGCAGTTATAAAAAAACACCTAAAAACATTAGAATTCAACAGCGGAATCCTTATAAGCGCCCAACTCGGTGAGGGCAATAAAGGAGCAAATTACATATTGAGAAAACCGAACGAAAACAATAAGGGATGGATGGAGAAACTATTCTCAATGCAGCGCGGTGAGTCCTACTCTTTCTCCATCAGCGAAAAGGACGAAGCCGGGGCAAGAGCGCTTTCCGAACTTAAAGATATGGGTATTAATTCCGTTGCAAATGCAATGTTCATATCTTCAAACCATATACTTAATTTTTTTAGGGCACTAAGAGCTGAACTGGCATTCTATCTTGGAGCTTTGAACCTGTACAGCTCGCTTAAAGAATTAGGCGAACCCATATGTTTTCCTGAACCCTACGAAAAAGGCATGCGCAAAAGAGTATTTAAAGGTCTATACGATGTCTGTTTGTCGTTGACTCTAAATAAGAAAATTACGGGTAATGACCTTGACACAAAAGACAGAAATACGGATTTATTTATAATAACGGGGGCAAATCAAGGTGGAAAATCAACTTTTATGAGAAGCATAGGCATATCTCAGCTAATGATGCAGTGCGGTATGTTTACGCCGGCAGAATCATTCTCTGCAAATGTTGTAAACGGTATGTTTACGCATTACAAAAGAAAAGAGGATAAGGAAATGGAAAGCGGAAAATTAGACGAAGAATTAACGAGAATGAACAACATCATAGATAGAGTCAGCAAAAACTCACTTGTGCTTTTTAATGAATCGTTTTCCTCTACAAATGAGATTGAGGGTTCCCAAATTGCTCGGCAAATAGTAAAAGCACTGATAGAAAATAAAATAGAGGTATTCTTTGTGACCCATATGTACAAACTTGCATATGACTTTTATGAAGAAAAATCTGTCAATGCAATCTTCCTGCGCGCTCAAAG
>JALTDI010000193.1 GCA_027074255.1 Desulfurellales bacterium | reverse complement strand
GATAATATCCCCCCTGTCAAGTTTCTCTGATACTTTAATAACAGCAACGGCAGATTCTTCAACTCCGTCCATAATCTGACGTTCTATTGGTGCCGCACCTCTATACAACGGTAAGCGAGAGGGGTGAAGATTTATAGCACATTTAGGAATTAAAAGAATGTTGCGGGGAATAATTTTTCCGTAAGAAACAACAACAAAAATATCAGGACTAACTTCTCTGATTTTCTTTTCTGCATCATAATCTAAAATGTCCGTAACAAATACTTCTATGCCTAATTCATTTGATTTTTCTTTTACAGGGTTGGGAAGCAGTTTTTTACCTCTATTTTTCCTCTTGTCAGGGACAGTTACAGCAAGAACAATACTCCTTTTCAGGGCTTCTAAGAATGGGACTGAGAAATCAGATGAACCAAAAAAAACTATTTTCACTTTTCTTTAAGTCTCTCGATAAGTTTTTCAGGAAGTTCATAGCCTTCCTCAACATTTAATTTACTAATATCATCAATGTAATCCGTAAATAAAATTCCGTTTAGATGGTCAGTTTCATGTTGAACCACGCGTGCCTTGAGCCCGCTTAACCTTGCCGTAATTTTTTTCCCTTTTATGTTTAATGCCGTAACAACAATGCTTTCCGCACGTTCTACTGGGCCAAACACTCCAGGGACAGAAAGGCAGCCTTCTTCCCCAATTTCCTTTCCGTTCTTTTCTAAAATTTTCGGGTTTATCATTACACCCTCATCATCGTCCAAACCATAAACGAAAAGCGCTATAGGGATTCCTATCTGTGGCGCTGCGAGGCCAATGCCCTGAGGAACATTTGTATGCATAATACTAAACATATTTTCTACCAACTGAATTATGTTCTTATCTATATTTTTAACCTTTTTTGCTTTTTTCCTTAAAACAGGGTTTCCATATGTTATCACTCTCATAATTTAATACTCCCTTCACGTAAAATTTGCAATGTGCGGCCACTACAATCAGCTACGGTAGAAGCGACACCACTCATTTTTATATTATATCCAAAATCAAGGTAATGTATAGCATCAGAAAAAACGTTCATCACGTCTTCTTTGGAAGTTAAAGTTTTCAGCCCGGAAAAATTTGCACTTGTTGCAACAATAGGGAAAGGTAAGAGTGCAAGAAATTCCAGAAGTTCTATAGCATTAGGAATGCGTATGCCAAGTGTATCACCAGCCCTTTGTGGAGTTGTGTAGACTCCTCCCTTTGACTTCATTATACAGGTAAGGGCACCTGGAAATTTTAAATTAATAATACGAAAAGCATATTCCGGAACAAGCGTGTATTCAAAAATTTTACTCACAGAATACGTAAGCAAAGAAACTGGCTTATTATAGTCACGCTTTTTCAAGTCGAAAAGTTTTTTCACTGCAGCTCTATTAAAACCGTTAGCTCCAAGCCCCATCACCGTGTCAGTTTTAAATGCAATAATTCCACCGGATTCTAAAACGAACCGTGCTTTTTCAAATACTGCTTTCACTTCAATCCCTCTATGAATCTATTCTTCCCCGTAAGATCGTTAATAAAACGCAACTTTCTAAAGCCCACACACGAAAAAATCTCTTCCGCTTGATAGGCAAATCTATAATCAATTTCAACAATTGCTCTTCCATTAGGCTTAAGAAGCATATATATTTTTTTTGCAAGGTCGGGATATAAATTATATCCGTTACTCCCGCCATCCAACGCTATAACAGGCTCATAGGGTACATTGATCAACTCGTTTGTTTTTACATAAGGCGGATTTGAAAGCACTAAATCAAATTTCTCCTCAGAACTATAATTCATAAAATCGGATACAATAAACTCCGCACGGTTTAATACCTTATGCCGTAAAGCATTTTTTTTGGCAATTTCTATCGCTTCAGTAGAAATATCAATCCCTATGCCTTTACTTTGCTCATTGTAGTACAAAAATGAAACAAGTATACATCCCGAGCCTGTACCTATATCTAATACCCTAACAGAACT
>JALTDI010000192.1 GCA_027074255.1 Desulfurellales bacterium | reverse complement strand
AGGCAATGGGTATTGATGAAAATAATCTTAAAATCATTTTGGTACAGATTGTCAACCTCTTAAAAAGCGGTAACAAGGTTTCTATGTCAACAAGAAAAGGGGAGTTTGTTGAGCTTGACTATGTGCTTAAAGAAGCAGGTGTTGATGCAGCAAGGTTTATGTTCCTTTCTCGCAGTGTGGATTCTCATCTTGATTTTGACCTTGATGTTGCAAAAAAACAGTCAAACGAAAACCCGGTTTTTTATGTGCAGTACGCCTATGCAAGAATAAGGAATATTTTTAAGCAATTGGATGAGGATATTGATTTAACAGGCATGGATATTTCCAATTTGGATTTGAACGAAGAGATAAACCTTGCAAAATCAATTATCAGATTCAAAGATTCCATAGTCAAATCTTTTGTTGAGCTTGAGCCCTATTATGTCACAAAGGGTCTTCTTGACATTGCCGAAAATCTCCATAAATTTTACAATCATGTTCGGGTTATAGGTTCTGAAAAACAAAATGAAAGATTGTTTTTGTTAAACATTGTGGCTGATGTTATAAAATTGGGATTTGATTTGATAGGAATAGAAGCAAAGGAAAAAATGTAGGAGGCTGTTATGGAAGATAAACCCAACAAAGATTCCATTAAAGAAATGTTGGAAGGTCATAAGAAAAAATTTAATGTTATAGCTGTTATTGTAGGGATAGCCGTTGTGCTCATAATCGTTTTTGGCGGCCTGTATATAGTTGAGACACTTAACACTACTCCGAAAGTTTCAACGGAGGAAAATCTTAACAAATATATGGAAAATGCAAAACAACAGGTAGAAAATAGCAACAGTAATGTCCAAAATCAAAAAACCGTTTCATCCGTATCTGAAAACGTTACCAAACTTTCTAAACCTGTTAACAATATTCCCTCCGCGCAGCAAAAACAGTCTGCAAAAACTCAGGCAGTACAAAAAACAGGTCAAACCTCAGCCGAGCAGACACAAACACAGCCAAAAACATATACCGTCTCCGGCAAAAATACATCTTCTAAAAATGGTTCTATGGAGCAAAAAAGCGGCAAAAATGGGCTTTCCGGCCCTCAAATTATTAATCCGTATGCCCAAAAAAAATCAAAAAAAACGGCTTATGCAGGCAAACCCGTATCCAAACATAAAGCCTCTGCAAAAAGACATATTCGCCATAAAAGTCACAAGTATATATCTGTAAAAAAATATGCTTTGCAGGTATCTTCCAATTTGAATAAAAAATTTGTTTCCATAACGCTAAGCAAACTGAAAAGATGCGGATATAGGTCTTATGTAAGGATAAAAATAATAAACAATAAGGTTTATAGAAGAGTTATGGTAGGACCTATAAGAGGATATACAGCAGCCAAGGACGAAGCTGTGCTTATTAAGAGGCAATTGAGATTGAAGTACATACCTATAATAAAGAAGTATGATAAAATACCCTAATATCAATCCGAATATTTTCAGCATAGGGGGTATTCATTTACGATGGTATGGAGTGGCCTATGCACTGGGTTTTATCATCGGCTATTTGTATATAAAAAAACGTTTTAAGAAATTCAAGAATAATGATTTAATTGACGATGCTCTGCTGTATGCAATATTCGGTGTCATACTCGGCGGCAGAATAGGATATATTCTTATATACAATCTTCACTACTACATGCAGCATCCTTTATATATGCTTTATATTTGGCATGGGGGTATGAGCTTCCACGGCGGTTTAATAGGTGTTATTGTCGCCGGCATTCTTCTTGCAAGGAAGTATAAAATCAGCTTTTATAGTCTGGCAGACGAAATTGTGGTCATTGTTCCCATAGGGCTGTTTTTCGGCCGTATAGCTAATTTTATTAATGATGAGCTGTGGGGCAGGGTGACTAACGTGCCGTGGGCTGTTGCATTTCCAAACGGAGGTTATCTTCCAAGACATCCTTCCCAGCTTTACGAAGCGCTTTTTGAGGGCTTGATTCTTTTTTTGATTATGATAAA
>JALTDI010000191.1 GCA_027074255.1 Desulfurellales bacterium | reverse complement strand
TTGCCAATTCAATGGAGCCTTATGCCTGCGGTGAGTTGGTAAAACTTATACTTGAAGATGCAGCGAGCAGACCTGAAAAAGCTGCATTATCGGCTGAAAATTTGGTTGATAAGAGAATAAAATTTGTAATTGGTCCTGTTACTACGACGAATGCTTTGGCAGCCCTGCCTATATTTGAAAGAAATGGTGTTGTTGATGTTATGCCGACAGCAAACGGAATGGGCCTTGTGAAAAACAGGAGATACGCATCAAGGATCTGTCTGACCAACGATGTTCAGGCAAAGGTAATGGCTCGGTATATTGCATCGAGAAAGAAATATAGAAAATGTGTTATCATTGAAGACATATCGCAAAATTATTCGATAGATTTGGCCAAGAGATTCATAGATGACTTCTCATCTTATGGCGGCAAAATATTGTCGGTTTATAAAATCCATTCCTCACAAGAGGATTTTTCAGCTATATCAACCCGCATAAAGCTCATAAAGCCTGATTTTATATATTATGCTGCCTACTACAACACCCTGGCTCTATTTGTGAGGGAACTGAGGAGCTTGGGGTGCCGCACAAAAGTATTTGCCGGTTCTGCTGCATCTTCTGCTGCCTTGGTTAAGATAGCCAAAAAGGCAGCAGAGGGAATAGTGTTTACAGACGATTTTGACCCGCTCATGCCGCAGAATGCAAGAGCAAAGCTGTTCATAAAGTTATTTGATAAAAGATTTCACCGCTTGCCTGATTCACCGGAAGCTATGGCTGCAGATGCTTATTTTTTGCTTGTTGATGCCGTAAATTCCGTCGGTCTAAATGTAAATAGAGTGGCCCATTTTGTGAGGAACACGACCTTTAACGGTGTAACAGGCAAGATTATAATTGCAGGCGGAAAGATAAAAAGAACGGTTGTTCTAAGAGAGGTTAAGGATTCAAAATTCAGGCCGATAGCGATTTTTGAACCCTAATGTTGTTATTTTGAAATTTTGATAAAAAGGTGCCGAGCGGTGTTTTGGCATCTGAATTTGTCGTTTGGAATTTTTAATTTTGCCGATTGATTATTTAATATACTTGATTTTTACCATGCAATGAGAGTAATATTATCGTCAAAGGGTATCGGGTTTGCTGCCTTTTGAGCTTTAAATTAAAAAAATCTAAGTGAAAGGTGTTCTATGAAGAATATAAAAACCCCGCCGGATAGCAAAGATGACAAATATGTGCTGATATTTACAAGCAATCACTGTCCATACTGCAAAAAGATGGAAAAGACCCTAAAACAGATTGAAAAAAATTACACGCAGAAGGGAATAGAATTTTTCAATCTCAATATTTCCAATAATCCCGATGTTGCGGATAAATTTAATATTAGATCAACACCCCAAACGTTTTTTATGCACGGTAAAAGGGTTGTAGGAAATGAAATGGGAGCGGTATCGACAAGGGCAGTGGAAATGCAGCTTGATGATTTGCTGAAATCAGGAGAGTTATTGAAAAGGATTGCAGGATTATTCAAAAAGAAACGATAAAAAGGAGGATACTCATATTTGAGTTGATTTATTTGGACATTTTTGTTTAGGACAGTGTGAAGTGAGCTGCAATGCTGTGAATTGTATTGTTGACAAATTTATTTATTTTTATATAATATAATTTATTAAATAGGAGGTGGCTATGAATACAAAGATTTTGTTTTCATTGAGTTATGGGCTTTATGTAGTTTCGTCTGCTGAGGGTGATAAAATCAACGGACAGATTGCAAATTCTGTTTTTCAAATAACAGCGGAACCTGTTCGACTTGCAGTCTCGATTAACAGGCTGAATTTAACGCACGAATACATAGAAAAAAGCGGCGTGTTCAGCGTGTCTATTCTTGAAAAAGATGTGCCTATGAAATTTATCGGCAATTTCGGATTCAAAAGCGGGAGGGATGTTAATAAGTTTAGCGATGTTTCTTATAAGATAGGTAAAACGCAGGCACCGCTGGTAGAGGATTATTCACTTGGATACTT
>JALTDI010000190.1 GCA_027074255.1 Desulfurellales bacterium | reverse complement strand
ACTATTGAGGCAAAAATAAACAAAACATTAAAAACAAAAATGAAGCTCGTGCAGTTCAGCCTGCGCCCGTCTTTTATTTTAATGAAGCTCAAAACGCCGGCCGATTCAGTCTTTGTTATGAGCGGAAAATTCGGTCTGTTTTCAAAAGAGGTGGATGTTAAATACTTTCTCGGTGTAAGCAGGAAAGAAAAAAGCTTCGCTTTCAAAACAATGAAGCTAAAAGGACCTTTCTGGGTTAAAGGCACCGCAAAGGGCATTGTAAAATCAAATCTGATAATTAGCGGAAAAAGCAACTTTGCATCCTCCGATATAACATACAACATATCTCTAAACAATCTAAAACCGGTTTCGATTGTTGCTCACGCTGCCGATTTGAAATTAGAAAATCTGCTGAGGGTTCTAAATAAGCCCGCATTTGCAAATGGTGTGATAAAAGCCGATATAAAAATAGACAGCTTAAAGAAAAACAATTTGGGCGGTACGGCGGTTATTTATGTCAAAAACGGCACTTTGAACAACAGAGTAATGAAAACCGTTTATAAAATTAACATGCCGAAGACAACATTTGACGCTTTTTCCAAAATATCTTTAAAAAGCTCAGCTGTTGATTTCTTGGCAAAAATAAATTCCAATCTCGGAAAAAGCAGCATAAACGGCACTTTCAATCAGAAAAACTCCGATATAAAAGCTGCATACAATATAAACCTCAACGAATTAGGGCTTTTAAAACCATTAATGAATTTAGATTTAAGAGGCTCATTTTCGACAAACGGAACGGCTGAGGGAAATCGCAATGTTATGTACATAACAGGTAAAAGCAACGCAGCAGACTCCTCCACGTCGTATAAGGTAACACTGAAAGACTACAAGCCGGTAGATATTATTTTGTCATCAAAAAATGCTCATCTTGATAAGGTTCTTTATCTTATAAACAAACCCGTATACGCATACGGTCTCATCAATGCGGATATAAAAATGACAGGCATATCAGACAAGCATTTAAACGGAAACTTTGATATAAACCTATCCAAGGGTGCAATAAATCAAAAAGTTATAAAGACAATGTTCAATATAAATATGCCTAAAACCACCTTTAAAGCAAACGCAGCCTCGACAATCAAGGACTCCGTCTTTGTATCTAAAATTAACATAGATTCGTCCATTGCATCCCTATCCGCACAGAAAGCTGTATTCAGGCTTGCTAAGATGACACTGAATTCGGACTATAAACTATACATACCGAACTTGGATAAACTATATTTTATCTCAAACAGGCATTTAAGGGGAAGCTCCACAATAACGGGTAATATAACATACGATAAGAATCTGACGGCAACCGCATATTCAAAGATGTGGGACGGAGAGATACACGCAAAACTTAAAAACAATATAATAAAAGGTTCTGCAAAAAATATACAAGTTGTGAAATTGACGGATATGATGATGTATAATAGAATATTCGACTCAAAGGGCAATATGGATTTTTCCTACAACCTTCTCAGCAGGCAGGGTATTGTAAAAGCTAAATTTATCAACGGCCGCATACTCCCAAATAGAGTAACGTTCTTGCTGCACAATATGGCAAAATTTAACATCACGAGAGAGATATACAGAACAACTACAATTAACAGCAGAATAAACGATAAAAAGATTATATCCGACCTTGATATGATAAGTCGATTAACGCACATAACATCAAAAAATGCCCTAATAGATTTGAACAAAAACACAATAGATGCAAAAATAAGTGTCGGAATAAAGAAAAGTGCGGTTTATGTTAAACTTAGGGGTAATATAAATCATCCGAGGATAAAATTTGATTTCAAAAATTTGATAAGGCATAAAGCCGAGAAAAAGATAAAAAAAATATTGAAGGGGTTTTTTAAATAAGGCCGCCGAAAACAATTTTTGTCAAATAAGCCAAAATCAAAGCAAGAACGGTCGTGCCAACCGTAATGAAAGTACTGCCTTTTATGCCTATTTCTTTATTTATGGCTGCTAT
>JALTDI010000189.1 GCA_027074255.1 Desulfurellales bacterium | reverse complement strand
GTATATTTCAGGCACGGTTTTGAGATGCCGAACCTAATCTTGTTCACCTCTTTGGGTGCTGTTGTAGGTTCAAAAATAGGCTTGCGTATTTCAGGGAGCGCTAAAAACGAAACCATAGAAAAAATTTTTGTAGGTGTTTTAATACTGACGGCTATCGAAATGATAATAAAGGCTGTATTATGAAATTAATATCTTATCTTTTAAACCTCGGTTTTTATTTTGGCATACTTCTTTTAAGTATAGGTTTTTTAGGGCATAAAATGTATCCTGGTTTAGCAAAATTCAGCAGTATAGGTGTTATGCTGCTGTTTTTGACTCCTCTTGCCTTTGTTTTTTCAATAATTGTTTTTTATGTTTTTAAAAAGGATTTCAAAAAGAGCCTAATAGCTTTTTTCCTGCTGATTATTTTTATCGTTAATCTTTTTTTGTAGGAATTATATGGGTAAAATTAAAAAGAATATAGCCGTTATAGGCGCAGGAGCGGCAGGTTTAATAGCCGCATCGATTGCTAAAAAAGATTATATCAATGTTGATTTGTACGAAAAAAATGCTCTGATAGGGAAGAAAATTTTAATTTCCGGAAACGGCAGATGCAATATAAGCAACGCTGATATATCCCAAAACGATTATTACGGTGAAGATATCTCTTTTGTAAAGCAGCCTATGGAGAACTTCGGTTTTAGAAAGCTTAAGAAATTTTGTATGGATATGGGCTTGCTTTTGGATATAAAAGAGGATAAAAGGGTGTTTCCTCTATCGAATGAAGCCAAATCCGTGGTTTTTGCTTTTGAAAATCTTCTAAACGAACTCGGTGTGAATATTATAACCAATACCGCCGTATCAAGAATACAAAAGTCAAACAATGTATTTTTTATCTATAAAAACGAGGGTAAAATCAATGAAAGATACGATGCTGTTTTGCTGTCTTCCGGATGCAGAGCTGCTCCTCAGTTAGGTGCTGATGAAAGCGGATTGAACATAGCAGAAAGCTTCGGCCATACAATAAACAAGCCTTATCCTTCTTTGGTGCCTTTGGAGATAAATTCCAACATTTGCAGGAGAATGGACGGTGTAAAGTGTAAGGCCGGTGTGAGTTTATATGTAAATCGCAGGAAAATTCAAGAGGTTTACGGTGATATACTATTTACAAAATACGGGATATCGGGCTTTGCAATCCTCGATATATCTATTGCGGCATCTTTTCATCTATCCAAAAAAAGCAATGTAACTATTTCGGTAAACCTTTTGCCGCAAATAGAAAGACAGTTTATAGATTCATTCATTAGGAAAGCGGCTTGTAAGCACAAAAGCTTTACTATTTTGGACATACTTTGCGGCATTTTGCCGTACAAGATTGCAAGGGCACTGCTTTATGAACTCGGCATTGAGACCGAAATGAAAGCGCACACGCTGACAGAGAAACTGATAAAAACGTTGACACATAAAATGTTTGACTGGCGATTCGATATAGCTTCAACTCACGGATTTAAATATGCAGAGGCCTGCGGAGGCGGTGTAAAAACATCGGAAATAGATAACAAGACCATGGAGTCCAAGATTGTAAAAGGTCTCTATTTTGCGGGAGAAATTATCGATATTGTAGGCAAAAGGGGAGGTTATAATCTTGCTTTTTCCTTTGCAAGCGGATATTCGGCCGGAAAGAATATGATAATATAGTCTATTTTTCTTCCCTTGAATAGGGTATCCCGAGTTCTTTGGGCGGCCTTATGTGTTTAGCTTTAACAATGATGCTGCTGGCAACAATAGCAATAAATGTTACAAGGTAGGGCAGCATATTCAGTATAGCTGAGGGAATGGTTGTCCCGGCTGCCTGCAGTTGGAATTGCAGTGCGTTTATGCTTCCGAAAAGATACGCTCCGAAAACTGCTTTTAGCGGATCCCACATAGCAAATATTACAAGAGCTATCGCTATCCATCCCCTTCCTGCCGTTATGCCGTCAAGCCAAAAAGGAGCATATCCTATGGTCAAATACGCACCCCCGGCTCCTGCCATTAAACCGCCGAAAAATGTCCATATATAGCGAACCTTGTAAACATTAATGCCCATAGCATTGGAGGCTTTGGCATTTTCCCCGACTGCTCTTATATTTATGCCTATCATAGTTTTATAGAGTATAAACCACATCAGCACGGCAAGGATATACGATAGATATACAATTATGTCCTGATTAAAAAGTATGCTGCCTATTACGGGTATTTTTGAAAGAATTGGGAACGGAAAGCTTTGAAAGGATGTGTTTAGGTTCATATTAATCCATCTTTGTCCGTAAAATGTTGTAAATCCGGCTCCGAAAATGGTTAATGCAAGCCCGCTGACTATCTGATTGCCTCTTAGCGTTATCGAAATAAAAGCGTGAATTAATGCGGCTATACCTCCTGCAGCAACTCCTGCGGCAAATCCAATGTAGGGATTATTTGTAATATGTGTAACTATAAAACCAAAAAAAGCGCCTATAAGCATCATACCCTCAACGCCGAGGTTGAGTATTCCTACACGTTCTGCAAATATCTCGCCGATTGTAGGAAAAAGCAGAATGGTCCCGGCCTTTATAGCATTTGATAAAAGTGAAATGATTATTGCACTATGCTGAGGAGCACTCATTTTTTCCACCTTAGTTTATAGTTTAGAAAAATTTGAGAACCGACGATACTAAATAGGGCTATGCTTTCTATTAACCCCACAATACCGTATGAAACACGCATACTTATCTGAATGGAGTATCCTCCGGATTCTAATCCGCCGAACAAGATAGAGCTAATAAAACACAGAACGGGATTGAGGTAGGATATCCAGGCAACAATGATGGATGTATATCCGTAGTTAGCATTTATTTTTACCTGTAAAAAATGGATTATTCCAGAAACCTGTACCATTCCTGCTATGCCTGCCAATGCTCCGCTTATTATCATGGCAATTATTATGTTTTTACCGACACTGATTCCAGCATATTTTGCTGTTATCGGGTTGTTGCCTATAACCTTTACCTCATAACCGAATTTTGTTTTAGATATAATAAACCAAATGGCAATTATGGCCGCAACGGCAAAAAATAGTCCTAAATTGACTCGTGTATGGTTGAATAAAACGGGCAGCTGAGCAGAAGCCGGAAACGGTTTTGATAAAGGAAATCCGTAGCTTGTAGGATTTTTCCATGGTCCGTACATAAAAAATTTGAGTATATAAAGGGCAATATAATTCATTAAAAGGGTGGTGATTACCTCATTCACCTCCCAAAATACCTTTAAAGCTGCCGGTATTGCCGCCCATATAGCTCCGCCGAGGGCTCCGCCGAAAAACATCAATGAAAGCATCATAAATTTCGATATATCAGGAGGCATAAATATTGCAAAGTATGAGCTGAATATAGCTCCCATAATATATTGACCGTACGCACCTATATTCCATATACCCATCTTAAAGACAAGTACCAGGCCGGCTGTTATTAAAAGCAGCGGTGTGGATGCGACCAATGTTTCGGAGAACGCATACCAGCTGCCGAACGCATTGATAAAAAGTGATTTATATACCTCGTAGGGATTGATGCCGACAACAACAATCGCCAAAGCTCCGAACAAAATTCCGATAAGAATGGATATGAGGGGTATTATTATTTTTATCCTTGCTGAGATTGTGTCTCGTTTTTCAAAATAAAGCATTATATATCCTCTAACCTTGTTCCGGCCATCAGCAGACCTATCGTATTTTTGTCTATCTCTTGTGCATTTGCAACACCCATAATCTTTCCTTTGTATATAACGGCTATTCTGTCTGAAATAGAAAGTATCTCGTCCAAATCCTCGGAAATAAGTATAACCGACATATCTTCATCCCTGATTTTCAGCATCTGTTTTCTTACAAACTCTGTCGATGCTATATCAAGCCCGCGTGTGGGGTAAGATGCTATCAAAAGTTCCGGCTTTTCAAATAGTTCCCTTGCAAAAAGCAGCTTCTGCATATTGCCTCCGGATAGAAGCTTTATGGGGGCGTATATATCGGCCACATCTATATTGAATGTTTTAACAATTTCTCTCGTGTGCGCTTCGGATTTTTTGTAATTTATTATACAGCCCGACGATATGGGCTTTTTGTAATAATTTCTCAATATGGCATTATCAACGCAGGAGAGTTCGGAAGCAAGTCCCATGCCTATTCTATCTGCCGGTATATAATTTATCCCTATTTGAGCTATATGTCTTGGCGATTTGTTGCTTATGTCTCTGCCTTTAAATGTTACTTTTCCTTTCGAAACTTTTCTTAACCCTGCAACAGCCTGCACAAGCTCCTGCTGACCATTGCCCGATATGCCGGCTATGCCCAATATCTCACCTTTCTTGACATTGAGATTAGCATCTTCAATGACTTTTATTCCCTGTTGCTTTGAAAAAACATCTATGCCTTGTATGTTAAGCAGGTTTTTCTCAGCATTTTTTTCTTTTTTATCAAAGTTAAACAGGACGGTTCTGCCCACCATCATTTGAGAGAGCTCTATCTTTGTTACGCTATCTTTTTTGACTGTCTCTACGAGTCTGCCTTTTCTTAGTATAGATATTTTGTCGGAGACAGCCATAACTTCATCCAATTTGTGTGTTATAAAGATGATTGATTTTCCGTCTTTTTTCATTTTCCTTAAAATATCGAACAGGGGTTCTGTTTCCTGCGGCCTTAACACCGCTGTGGGTTCGTCAAGAATAAGTATATTGGCTCCTCTAAAAAGCACCTTTATTATTTCAACCTTCTGCTGTTCCCCAACGGAGAGCTGCCATATTTTCTTGTCAGGGTCAACCTCTAAGGAGTATAAGTTTGCTATTTCTCTCAGTTTTTGCTTAATTTCCTTTTTTTTAATAGTGATGCCTTGGTCTTTAAGTCCCAAAATAACGTTTTCCAGCACCGTCAGAGGCTCAACGAGCATAAAGTGCTGATGAATCATTCCTATACCATATTTTATGGCATCCTGCGGAGTTTTAATTTCCGCCTCGCTGTCGTTTATGTATATCTTGCCGCTTGTCGGCATATAGATGCCGTAGAGTATATTCATAAATGTTGTTTTGCCTGCGCCGTTTTCACCCAAAAGGGCATGTATTTCACTTTCTCTTAAAGAAAAATTTATGTCCTCGTTCGCTATGGTTTCGGGGAATTTTTTTGTTATATTAACAGCCCTAAGCACAATATTATTTTTCATATTTGATATAATAAATAAAAAGCGGGCTAAGGTTATGACGCCTCAGCCCGTATAGATAAGGTTTAATCATTTGTTGGGGATATTTCCTACTACGCCTTTTACAAACCACTGCAAAGACAGTTTATCTTTGTCGGGCATTATCTGCCCTTTTCTTATTCTGAGCTTTCCTTTGTTGTCATATATAGGTCCTGCAAATATCTTGAATTTTCCGTTTATTATTTCTTTTTCCTTGTTTAATACGTATTCTTTGACCTTTTTGGGAATCCTATTGCCGAATTTGCCTAAGCCTACTATTCCATCTTTCAGTCCGCCCCAATATTGTGAGGATTTCCAGGTGCCGTTATGTATTTCTTTTAGAACCTTTGTGTAAAAAACGCCCCAATGCCATACCCTCGAAGTTATAAGTGTGTTGGGGAATTTTGCATAGTTGTCGCTATCGTATCCCACAGCAAAGATATGTGCTTTTTTAGCCCCCTCTATTGAAGCCGGTGAGTCACAGCCGCTTGCAATGATATCAGCTTTGTTAGCTATGAATGTTTCGGCTGCCGAGCGCTCTTTAACGGGGTTGAACCATGAGTTTGTCCAGATGACATGAACCTTAACTTTGGGATTTACCTCTCTTGCTCCTATTGTAAATGAGTCAATCTCTCGAATAACCTCCGGAATCGGGAACGGAGCCACAAAACCAATGTAGTTTGTCTTAGTCATCATACCCGCTGCAAGCCCGGATAGGTAATCGGATTGATACATTCTTCCAAAATATGTGCCCATGTTTTTCCTTGTTTTGTACCCCGAACAGTGTTCAAATTTGACCTTAGGGTAGTCTTTCGCCACATTATACATGGAATCCATAAATCCGAAGCTCGTGCCGAATATAACGGTGTATCCCTTATGGATATAATCCCTGATTATTTTCTCGCAAGGTGCTCCCTCAGGAACAGACTCGGAGTATGCAGTCTCAATATAAGGCAGATGTTTCTGTGCGTAAATACGTCCCTCATTGTGTGCCTGGCTCCACCCGCCGTCATTATGAGGACCGACATACAGCCAAGCAGCCTTAATCTTGCTTTCTTTGGCGTTTGATTCATAGTTAAAACCGAACACAGCTATGAATACAGCCAATACCAAAATCAATAAATTTTTCATAACACCTCCCACAGGTTAATGTACTTGATGAGATTTTTATCAATATAATATCAAACGGTCAATAAAAAAGTTTCAAAAAAATAAACTCAAAGCTTATAAATTTGAATTTTTTTACATAAATTTAACTTTTTTACTTGACAACCGATATATAAATAGGTTAAAAGTGGTTTAAAGTGGGTGTAAGTGGATGTTTAGAGGAAGGTTTGAGTATTCGATAGACGATAAAGGCAGGGTTAAAATCCCGCCTAAATTTAAGGAAATTCTGAAAAAGAAGGGCGTAGATACCCTAATAATGACCCTTTTTGATGATTGTATCTATGTTTATGCAAACGACACGTGGGAAGAACTGGAAAAAAAAGCTATGAATCTTCCTCTCACAAATAAATCGGCGCGGCGTTTTAAAAGAATGTTTTTTTCATCGGCGCAGGATGTGAATTTGGATAGGCAGGGGAGAGTGCTGATACCCTCAGTTTTAAGAGAAGACCTATCCATGGATAAGGATGTTGTAATGCTCGG
>JALTDI010000188.1:1271-6898 GCA_027074255.1 Desulfurellales bacterium | reverse complement strand
TTTTTGGCAACAAAATATGCTTCGTCATTATCGGTGGGAAAAGAGAGTATATTGACATTTCCGCCTCTGTTTTCGGAGTACAGTTCTTTCTTGTTTCTGAAATTGTTTTTTGCTATCACGCTGTTGGCTGCATTTAATATATTTTGTCCGGAACGGTAATTCCTTTCCAATTTGATGATTTTACAGTTGTCGTATTCATTATTAAAATTCAGTATATTGCCCACATCAGCCCCTCTAAATCCGTATATGGACTGGTCCTCGTCTCCGACAGCGCAGATTTTGCTGCCTTGGTCGTATAAAAGTTTTATCAGGACAAATTGGGGATAGTTCGTATCCTGATATTCGTCTATGAATATATACTTAAATCTCTTTGAATATTTTTCCTTTACCTCTTTTTTGTTCTGCAATAGCTCTATCGTTTTAATAATTATATTATCAAAGTCCACGGCATTTGATTCTTCCAATTTCTTTTCGTAGAGTCTGTATATTTTTTGAACCATAGACTCAAACGGAGTTGAAACAGGTATGTCATCGTATGTTTCAAGCCGCAGTTTGTGTTTGTAAATTCTCGATAGAATCATACCTGGCGGATATTTTTTTTTATCTATATTTAAGGTTTTTAATATTTCTTTTATCAGCACTTCCTGATCTTTGGTGTCATACACCGTGGGATTAAAACCCTCTTTTCTTAATATTTTCAGAGCTATGGAATGGAATGTTCCTATCCACATATCTTTGAAATTGGAGCCGGCCATCGCTGTTATACGCTCTTTCATCTCATTTGCAGCCTTATTGGTAAACGTCAATGCCAGGATTTGATACGGCTTTGCATAGTTATTTTCCAGTATATAGGCTATTTTGTGCGTTATGGTTTTGGTTTTGCCGCTGCCTGCACCGGCTATGATCAGCAGGTTGGAATCGTTTTCCAAAACGGCCTGTTTTTGCTGTATATTAAGATTCTCTAAGATGCTCGAGTTTTTCAGTTGCATCATTATACGCCTTTATTATATCCTTTCTAGTAATAATACCTTCTATTTTACCCTTTTCATTAACAACTGGCACTGTATTTATCTCTTTAAAGCCTATTTTATGCAGTATATGATTCAAATTCTCTTCTTCCGTTGTTGAGATAACGTCTTTATTTGCTATATCTTCTGCAACAAGAAAATCTGAAAGCTCACTCTCACCGAGAATGGATTTTAGTACATGCAGTGTAATGATACCCGCAATATTCTTGTCTTTATCTAAGACGGGGATATCGGTTTGTTTTGTTTTTGAGAGTATATCGTATATTTTTGACAGTTTTGTTGAACTGTCCACAAATGCAAACTTGTCCTTCATCAAATCTTTTACCTTTATGCTTTCAAGCACATCTCTGATATATTCATATTTGTGCATACGGGAATGAGCCCTGTCCTTAACTTGATAATGTTCTATACTATATCTTGAGCTCAGAACAAAACTTATTGCAACAACCCACATAGACGGGACTATCAGCTCGTAATTTCCGGTAATCTCTGCAACGAGTATAATGACAGACAGCGGGGTTTTTGCAGTTGCTGCAAAGAAACCTGCCATTCCGACAATTGCAAATGATGCCGGATTGCTTACCATTATAGGAACTGCGGAGTGTATATAACCTCCGACGCCGCCGCCTATTGCTGCACCTATTATCAAACTCGGTGCAAACATACCGACTGAGTTTCCACTCCCTAATGTAACGCTCGTTGAAAACATTCTTACAAGACCTATAAGCAGAAGAGCGGAAAAGGCCGTTTTGTTTAAGAATGCATTCTGCATAATTCCATAACCCATACCTACACTATGGGGCATTATGATGCCGAGTATTCCTATAATAAGGCCGCCGAGGCCGGTTTTTATGTAAAGTGGTGCTTTTATTTTATTGAAGGTATTGGAAACATAGTTGAAAATATTTATGAATAATATGCCGCTTACAGCGCATGCCAGAGCGAGAATCGTATAAGATATAAGCTCGATTGGGTGCTGGAATTTCATAATGGGAGTTGAGAACATATGAACCCATCCGAACTTTGCAGAGAATATGGAATAGGCTATTATGGACGATATGGCAGCAGGAAGCAGTGCCTCGTGCTCAAAATCAACATCCTTATACATAACCTCTGTGGAGTAGATTGCAGCACCCATCGGGCTTCTGAATACCGCTCCTATTCCTCCGGCCATACCGCAAATCATCATAATCCTTTTTTCCTTGTCGGATAGATGGAAGAATTTTCCTATTCTGTAAGCAAAAGCAGCGCCGATATGAGCGGCAGGCCCTTCTCTTCCGCCAGCTCCTCCGACTCCAAGGGATATAACTGATACAATTGTTTTAACAAACGGCACCCTTGCTCTCATAGGCAGGTTGTTGTGATATGACTTTATTATTATTCCTGTTCCGCCCCCCTGGGTTTCGGGAGCCAAAAGATACATAATCAATCCGCTTATAAAGCCGCCTATTGTGGCTATGATTAAAAATATTATTCTGTTAAACGGTTTGTGCACCTCGGATAACAGAGGTTTTTCGTTTACAGGGTGTGTTAGAGGAAATCCTGCTATATGGTTTAAGAGCGTAACCGATGTCAAGTCAAGCAGTGTAAAAAATACGATTGCACCAAGTCCGGCAGCCACACCTGTCAGAGTAGCATACACAAACCATTTACCCGTTTGAGAGTGTTTTATATTTTTTATTACAAAAAACAGTTCTGATACTAAGGATACTTTCATTCCACAGTCACACTCTTTGCAAGATTCCTCGGCTGATCTATGTCATATCCAAGATATAAGGCTATGTAATATGCAAGCAGCTGCAAGGGTATTACATATATAAACGGTGAAAAATCGTATTCTATTTCTTCAAGCTCTATGAAATCATCGACCATATCGCTATTCTTATCCGAAAGCATAATTATTTTTCCGCTTCTGGCCTTTATTTCTTCGGCGTTTGATAAGGTTTTTGAATAAAAAGGTTCTTTGTCAGGAGATATAATTACACTCGGTGTGTTTTCGTCAATCAGCGCTATCGGTCCGTGCTTCATCTCACCGGCCGGGTAGCCCTCTGCATGAATATAGGATATCTCTTTGAGTTTCAAAGCTCCCTCTAACGCTATTGGATACATTAGTCCCCTGCCTATGTATAAAAAGTTTTTATAGGGATGGTATTTTTCCGCCACCGTTTTTATTCTGTCGTTTGTCATTTTAAAGGTTTTTTCCATAATGCCGGGCAGTTTGAGCAGCATTGACAGCTCTTTATCAATCTTTTTGCCCTTTAGTTTTCCTATATAAAAAGCAAGCATATACAAAACACTGAGCTGTGAGACAAAAGCCTTTGTCGATGCCACGCTTATTTCAGGTCCCGCCAGCGTATAGATACAGGTATCAGCCATCCTCGCTATGGCGCTTTCCTTTACATTGACTATCGATATTGTTTTTATTCTTTTGGATTTTGCAAATTTCAGGGATTCCTTCGTGTCGGCTGTTTCTCCGGATTGTGAGATGACTATAAACAGGTTGTGTTTGGAAAATATCGGTTCTGAATACCTGAATTCAGAGGCAATTTCCACATTAACCGGTACTTCTGTAAATTTCTCCAAAACGGTTTTTGCGCTGAATCCGGCGTAGTAGCTTGTCCCGCATGCAACTATGGTGATTCCGTCAATGTTTTTTAAGAAGCTTTCATCCATATTTATCTCGTCGTTTAGATATATGTTTCCGTTTGCGTCTATTCTTGACTGTATAGTGTTTCTTACGGCCTCTGCTTCTTCTGCAATTTCCTTTATCATAAAGTGCTTGTAGCCGCCTTTTTTGGCAGATTCCATAGACCAGTCTATGGTTTTTATTTCCCTTTTAATCGATTTTCTGGAGTGGTCCAAAATCTTTATATTTTCTTTATCTATAAAAGCTATATCCCCGTCTTCCAAGAATATGAATTTGTTTGTATGGTCTATCAATGCCGAAATATCGCTGGCTGTATATGTTGCATGTCTGCCGATTCCTATAACGAGGGGACTGTCTTTTTTTGCTAACATTATGGTATCTGTCTCTTTGAATATTGCAGCTATGGAGAAACTCCCCTCGAGCTTTGCAACGGCTTTTTCAAACGCTTCTTTCGGCTTGAATTTTTTTAAAAACATATCTATAAGCAGCGCTATTATTTCTGTGTCCGTATCTGTTTTTTTGTATATGTTTTTTTTCTTTAAAAATTCTTCAAGCTCTCTGTAATTTTCTATAATGCCGTTATGTACCACAGATACGCTGTCGGTATAATGAGGGTGTGCGTTTAGAGTGCTCGGTATCCCGTGAGTTGCCCATCTTGTGTGGCCTATGCCTATATTGCCGGATAGGTCTATCTGTTCTTCTATAATCAAAGATGCCAAATCCATTATCCTGCCTTTGGTTTTTACCGTATTTATTCCATTGTTCACCTTAATTGACACACCGGCAGAGTCATATCCTCTGTATTCCAAAGCGCTTAATCCTTTAAGCAGTATGTTTATAGCCTTATCATTCCCGACATATCCCACTATTCCGCACATAAACTAATACCCTCCATAAGACAGAACAGTTTATAGCACCTATTTGTGTATTTTTCAAACTCTCTCAAAATTATTTTCCATCTCCTTTTTTGCATTATTGTATGCGCTGATTATATCTTTTCTTTTAACAATACCTATAACTTTTTTAGGGTTGCTGCTGTCGACAACCGGGATGATATTGATATCCTTGAACCCGATTTTATGTAAAAGAGAGTGTGCATCTTCATATAAAGTTGTTGTTAAAACATCTTCATTTTCCAAATCTCTTGCAATTATGAAATTCTCAAGCCCCGTGTTGCCGAGAAGATTGGTTATTGTTTTTATTGAAATAATGCCTGAGAGCAGTCCCTGGTGGTCTAATACTATCAAATCGTCATCCTTAGATGAAGATAGGGTTTTAAATATTTTAATTAAAGGCGTTACCTGATATACTGTCGTATAATTTTTGCGTATTATATCTTTTACGCTAATTTCCTCCAAAACCTCTTTTGCATATTCGTAGTAGTGTGCTTTGGATAGCCTTCTGTTTTGAACCTGTTTTTCGTAGATGGTCCATTTCTGAGCAACAAGATAGCCTATGGATGCCGTCCATATTGAGGGAATTATCAAATGATAGTTTCCGGTCATTTCTGTCACCATAACGATCGTTGAAAAAGGTGTGTTGGCGGCAGCACTGAAAAAACCCACCATACCGACAAGAGCAAAGGCGCCCGGCTGAGACGCCATTGACGGGGCTATATGGTGTATAATTAAACCTATTGCTCCGCCGAGGGCTCCGCCTATAACCATGGACGGCCCGAAAACACCGGCACTTCCGCCGCTTGAAATAGTGAATGATGTGGCGAACACCTTTAAAAAGGCAATTGAAAGCAGTGTTGTCACGGTGAGGTTTGCAGTCATGGCTTTTTGAAGGGGTCCGTAACCCATGGATATAGCATCAGGGGATACAATGCCTATTAATCCGACAAAGAACCCTCCTATTGCAGGTTTGAAATGCGGTTTTATGTGTATTTTTTTGAATAAGTTTCTCGTACCGTAAAATATTTTAACATAAAAAATGGCGAAAAGCCCCAC
>JALTDI010000188.1:0-1171 GCA_027074255.1 Desulfurellales bacterium | reverse complement strand
CCGGCAGGTTCTATTGTAGGATAACCGGCCATTCCGCTTAGAATATAAACCGTGAAAAAATGTGTAGCCACAAGAAAAAGTACGGCCCCAAACCCCGTTATAACACCGACAACAGCGGCATAGAGCATCATTTTACCGAGTGTTGCGGCGCCCTGATGGGATTTGCTTTCCATATCCGTCATTAAATTATGAGCTTTGCATACTAGTTAGTCTTTTTTCTTGTTTAATTTTTTTTCCATGCTTTCTCTGTATTTTTTTACCCAGCCGGGTTTGTTTACCTGCGGTACCCTTGATAAAACAAGACTGAAAGGTTCCACATGCTTTGTAACAGTCGTTCCGGCTGCTATTAGGGCATCATGTTCTACTTCAACCGGCGCAACAAGCTGAACGTCCGAGCCTATAAAGACCCTGTCTTTGATAACCGTCCTGTTTTTTTTATAGCCGTCATAGTTGCAGGTTATGGTACCGCACCCCACATTGACATCTTCTCCCAGCTCAGCATCTCCTATATAGCTAAGATGATTGGCTTTTGTTCCTTTGCCGAGCACCGATTTTTTTACCTCTACAAAGTTGCCGACCTTGACGTTTTCACACAGCTCTGCAAACGGCCTTAGGTGAGCAAATGGACCTATTTGTGCGTTGTTCCCTATTCGGCTTTCTTCGATTACACAATATGACTGTATGTGAACGTTGTCTTTTATAACGGAGTTTTCTATAACGCAGCCTGTATCTATTATACAGCCTCTGCCTATTTTTGTGTTGCCCCTTAGGGAAACATTCGGAAATATTACAGTGTCCCTGCCGATATCAACGTCGTAGTTTATATACGCTGAATCCGGATCAATGAATGTAACATCATCAAAATCATTTATAATATTTTTTTGTATGATTTTTCTAACCAAAGCAAGGTCATGTCTGTCGTTTACGCCGAGAACATTTTCCTTATTCACCTCTATTACATCAATTTTGTCTGTCTGTTTCACTATATCGGTTAAATAGTATTCACCGCTTTTGTTGTTACTTATAATCTTCATGACGGCATTTTTGGCGAAATCTGTTTTCAATATATATATTCCGCTGTTTATTTCGTTTATCTTTTTTATATTTTCGTCTGCATCACGCTCCTCTATTATCTCTATCCCGTCTTCATTTTTGACTATTCTACCGTATC
>JALTDI010000187.1 GCA_027074255.1 Desulfurellales bacterium | reverse complement strand
ACGGAAAGACTGTATTCTCAGCTTCAAAACTCAATCAATTTTTATGAAAGTAATGTTTTGGATAACTATGACGATATAGATAATATTGTATTTTCAGGGGCTTTCGGTGTTATGTTTGATTATTTGAAGGATAGTATCCCTGCGGAATTAATCAATAAGAATGTTATTAGATTTAACCCTTTCGCTGTTTTTTCATCCCAGGAGAATATTTTTGAAGACGTAGGATTGAGCACAAATTCACTTTATTCCATAGCCGTGGGGCTGGCGGTAAGAGGCCTATGATAGAAATTAATTTATTGGGTAAAACCAAAAAAACAAAGGTCAAAATAAGCTCAGCCGGTTTAGGCCCAAGCAGCTCTAAAGTATCTGCGTTAATTTTTATTGCTGTCATATTGATAGAAATTGTTGCCTTGATTCTCTACACGCTTCATCTGAACAATAGAATAGAAATTTTGACCCAGCAGAGAAACAGATTAAGAAGTGTCGAACGAGAGGTCAGGACTATAAAGGCAAAGTTAAAAGAGGTCAGGACTATGACCGCTACCATAAAGAATTTGGATAAAGGCAGGGGTGAGGCTTTCAAGAATTTGAAAGAAATTGCCGATGTGATACCTGCCGGCTTGTGGCTTGTGAAGCTTACCAAATCCGGCAATGTATTAAAGATAGAAGGAAAGAGTTTTTCAACCGAGGCTGTCGCTCAGTATATGACCAATCTGGGCAACTTGAAAAACATAAATAGGGTGAATTTCGACAGGAGCGGACTGGTGAGGCTGTCCGGTAAGAACGGGCGGGATATCTATAAATTTTATATACAGGTTATTTTAAAGGGATAAGGTATGAATTCCACTGAACATTCCGAAGGTATGTCTAACTTATCGAAGATAGTTCTGCTGATCGTAATTGTTTTGATTCTTGCGGGCGGCTGGTACTATTTTTATTATATGGATGCAAGTACGAAGATAAACAATCTCCAAACATCAATAAATAAACTGTTCAAATATAAGCAGGAGCTGCCCTTTTTGAGAAAACAATACAAAAAAGCCCAGCAGGAGTTTCTAACTTACAAAAAAGAATTGCCATTAAAAGAAGAGATACCGTCTTTACTGGTTCAGTTGACAAATATAATCAAGAGCAAGGATGTTTCTTTGATGTCTTTTAAACCCAAAAAGGCTGTTGGTAAAAAGATATACTATGTGAAGCCCATAAATATTTCCATAGCTGCAACATACAGTAATTGCGGGGCTGTGTTTGAAGATGTTTCCAAAATGCAGAGGCTTTTCAAGATTAAAAACTTTTCTTTGTACAATCCTAAAATCATAAATTCCAAAAAGGTATTACTGAATGTAAAATTCAGTGCCGAGACCTATTATTTTAAACAGAATAAGAGAAATAAAAAAAGGTAGATTTATGAGAAAAAAAATTATCTGTTTTCTCGTTGTATTGTTATTTGCCGCAGAGGCGGTTTTGTTTTATAAGCCGAACATATCGTCTGCATTTCAGCTTACATTAAAAAGAGACCCTTTTATGGATTTGGTAAAATTGAAAGAACTGAAAGCGAAAGAAAAAGTAGTATTGAGCAACTATAAGGCTTCCGAGGATAAGCAAATAGAAAATAGAATAAGCTCCGTCGTGAACTCCATATCCATTAAGATGGTTGTTTACAGCAAGGATAATCCGAAGATGAATGCGGCTTTGATTGTCGGTCCTTCGGGGGAACCTGTGGTTGTTTACAAGGATTTTAAGTTGGATAAAGATATATATGTATCAAAAATAATATCCAACGGCATCATATTGTCCTTCATAACAAAAAAAGGAACAAAAAATGCTACTATCGAAATGAAAACAAACAAGAAAGAAAGGTAGGTGTTAGTCGTGAATAGAATTGTTTTGAAAGCGAGTCTTATTTATATAGTCGTTTTACTGCTAAGCGTAAATGCGTACTCCATAGATGTCAACTCGGTAAATTTTAAAAACGGACAATTCAACTTAAAATACAGCTCATCTGAAAAGTTAACATATA
>JALTDI010000186.1 GCA_027074255.1 Desulfurellales bacterium | reverse complement strand
TATAATCCGAAAACTCTAAACTGTTTAGGTTAAGATGTTTTTTTGAGTTTGTCATATTGTCTACAACTATAATATCCTTTATTCCTTCTCTATTCAAACCCCTTACAATATTGCTTCCTATAAAACCCGCACCGCCTGTTACTATAATCATAGCACACCCCCTTTTATTTGTGTTAAAATTATACGAAATAACATTGTAGGTCAAATTTTTATCATAATATGGCAAGGACAAGGTACAAGGCCGGATATAAAATGAAGGTATAGTCTGACGGCAATGTTTTCTCCATCCTGCTGCCAACAAGGACAGCCTCGATTTTAATGATTTTGAGCCGTCAACTGAGACTTGTGTTTTCATTACTTATCTCTGCATAAAAAATGTTCATTTTAATATCGTATCATGGATATATAGCCGAAAGCGGCCGGTATAAACTCATACATAAGTAAAGGGCGAGCGTTTTTTATGAACGAGTGAGTGTATGATGTTTATCTTGAAAACGACACAAAAAACACTTAGAATAAATCCGCTATGGATAGTTTTAGATTTCGGTGTATAACGATAGCAAAAACATATATAGAAAAGGGGATGTTTATAAAGGCCATAAATAAGGATGGCCCTGTTGAGCTTTTTATATACGGAAAGAAAACACCGATTGACAAGATGAACCTGATTAATGTGAGCGGTTTTATAAAATCGTCTTTAAAAGACTATCTTGTGGTCAAGCACATCGATATATTGAATCGTTTCCAGGGTATAAGGGAGTCGTTTGCAAAACTCTCCGCCTCGTTTTTGATGATGGAGACAGCATATAAAACGAGGATAGGGATGGAGCTATTGATAAATGCTCTTGCAATGCTTGAAAGCAGCTCCCATAAAACAGCGTCAATATGGTTCTTTGCATCCTTTATGATTCAAAACGGCATTTTTAACAAAGATGTGTTTACAAAACAGGAGCTTGCCCTGATTAATTTTATTTTGACATCCAAAGACTCAGGGAAACTCAGATTAAGCGATAAGGAATTTAACGAATTATCAAAGAAGCTGATAAGATATGTTGAGGATTATGCAAATACAAAATTCTCATCTGTCGGCTGATAAGGAGGAGAAAGATGAAGAAGTATGCTGTATTGATTGTTCTGGTATTTGGATTTGTTTTTTTATCTGAGCTATCCTATGCAAAGGATAAAATAATCGTTTTCCATGCGGGAAGCCTTGCTGTTCCATTTGAAAAAATCTCCAAGTCCTTCGAGAAGGAACATCCCAGTTATGTTGTTGTAAGGCAGGCAAGCGGTTCAAGAATGGCAGCAAGAAAAATAGCCGATCTGCATCTGCCGTGTGATGTTATGGCATCTGCGGATTATTCCGTTATAAACAATTTATTGATAAATACCCATAATGCTAAGTTTAACGCTCTGTTTGCCACAAACTCCATGGCCATAGTTTTTACGAAAAAATCGAAATACGCCGATATAATAAATAAAAGCAACTGGCCTTTGATATTGTTAAGAAAGGGAGTTGTTGTCGGCCATTCAAATCCTAACGACGACCCCTGCGGGTACAGGGCGATGCTTGTTGCTCAACTATCCGAAAAATATTATCATATAAACGGATTCTTTAAAAAGCTTTTCGGCTATCCCGGATACTATAAGCCTGGCATGGAAAAGAAAGCAAAAGTAATAGTAAGACCCAAGGAGACGGATTTACTTGCTCTTCTTCAGATGCACGATATAGATTATATATTTTTATATAAATCCGTAGCAATTCAGCATCATCTTAGATATATCAGTTTGCCGCCTCAGGTATCTCTCGGGAATAAACGGTATTCAAAACTATACAAAACCGTATCGTTCAAGGTAACGGGGAAAACACCCGGAACGTTTATAACAAAGAAGGGCGCACCAATGGTTTATGGAATCACAATTCCTCAAAACTCCGACTGCCCTATTAATAAAAAAGGAGCTAAACTGTTTGTAAAGTTCGTATTATCCAAAAAAGGCAGAGCAATAATGAAAAGCTGCGGACAGG
>JALTDI010000185.1 GCA_027074255.1 Desulfurellales bacterium | reverse complement strand
TTGAAGACGATGAAGATGTTTCCAATGTCTATGCCAATTTTGATATTCCAGAAGATATAATGGATAGCTTTGAGCAATCCTGAATTTTTTTATCGGGGCATGAGGGTGTTCATACTGCACCAAGCGGCAGCTACATGCCCCGATTTTTATCGGCAAGCTGCGGAATAGTCTTTTTTAAAAATACAAACTCCTAATATGCTCCAATACGTTTTTGAAGTATTGTTTATATACTTTATAAAAGTTTAAAAATTCAAAATGGATATGCTTTCTTGATAATGATTTTAAAAAATGATAAAAGGATAGCTATGAATACTGAATTTTTGGAGCAAAAATTAAGAGATAAAAATCTCCTTTTTGATGCTTTGAGGCTGAAAAATAAAAAAAGGGGTGGAGTTAGGGATGTTGTCAAAAAACACACCGAATGGGTTGATTATATAATTAAAGAATATTTCTCGACCTTGAACCTTAATAAACAAGAGTTGTGTGTTGTTGCGCTTGGAGGATACGGCAGAAGGCAGCTGAATCTCTACTCGGATATCGATATAATGATATTGAGTGAGAGTGTATTTGACGTTTCAATTATAAATAACCTTTACGATATTTTTTATCATCTTCAATATTCCTGTTCTATTTCAACAAGAAGTATCAGCGAATGTGCGGAGCTGTCAAAAGAAGACGACACAATAAAGACGTCTCTTTATGATTCGAGATTTTTGTATGGGAGCTCATCTTTATTTAAAAAATACAGCGGCGTTTTGGCTGAAAAGATTATAAGGAACGAACCGCAGAAATTTATTGATGCAAAACTTGAATATATGGAAGCAAGATATAAAAAATACGGCAGCACTATCTTTGTTCTTGAGCCCAACATAAAAGAAGGTGTCGGGTCGCTTAGGGATTATCACACTATGCTGTGGGTTGGGAAAACCCTGTTTTTGACTAAAAACATGATGGATATGAAAAAAAAGGGCATAATATCTCAGGAAGACTATGTCCATTTAAAAAACGCCCTGCATTTTTTGTGGCAATTGAGGAACGCTCTTCATTTTGTTACATCAAAAGAGACCGATATTCTCCATCTTGATTTGAGAGCCAAGGTCGCTAATGAGATAGGATATGAATCCTCAGGCAAGTTCGACGCGCAAGAGAGGCTTATGAGGAAGTATTATTATCATGCCAGATATATGGAAAGAGGCGTTAAAAAATATCTGCAGCTTTTTCTCAATAAGGATACAAAAAACGTAAAATCGTTTTTCATAAACAGCTATATTGTAAAAAAAGGAGAAACCATATCCTTTAAAGACGGCGAACTCGATGTGGAAAAGGTATTTTATCTATTTTACTATGCAGCTGTGTACGATGCCAAAATATCGATAGAAACACTTGAAAATATGAAAAGGGCTGTTAATTCAGGCATACGCAGGAACAGAAAAAACGCCGCTGTTGCGTTTATATTCAGGGAGATACTATCGTTAAAAAAGCCCATTGAAAAAACAATAAGAATGATGCACGAAATAGGATTAATAGACAAATACATACCGGAGTTCGGCAATATCTGCTGTTTGAGCGAATACAGTTTGTATCACAAATATACGGTTGACGAACACTCCATTCAAGCATTGGGACATCTCGATTCATTGTATAATTTCGATGTGCCGAAAACATTTCTGACAAGGCTGAGTTACCTTTGGAGACATCTGAATCCACACGAAAGATTTATTCTAAGGCTCGCCGTTTTACTGCATGATGTGGGAAAGATAGAAAAACAGCATCATGAGTCTGTCGGTGCAAAGCTGTCAAAAACAATATCAAAAAGGCTCGGTATAGGAAAAGACTTGGAACTCATGCTCTATTTTTTAATAAAAAATCATCTTTTAATTAACAGAACAGTGTCGGGAAGGGATATAGAAGACCCCAAAACACTCAACGATTTTACGGACGTCATAAAGTCCAAGAATAACCTTATCCTTTTAAACCTGCTAAATTATGCCGATATGAAAGCCGTAAACGACAATGTTTGGACATCATGGCGAGAGAGCATTATAGAATCGCTCTATCTGCAGTCTACGTTTTATTTTGAAGACAAAAATTATGACGAATTTTTGAAAATTAACGCAAAAGAGTCGAAAAGAAGGATAAAAACAATCTTGGGCAGTTCCTATGAGCCCATCATTGAAGAGTTCCCAGACAGCATTTTTAAAGATATAGATACGGAAAACGCCGCCAAATATATCAGGGATATACGCGATACCAAAAGAAATGTTTTTATTTATAAAACCGGTAAGGGAATTGACAAACTGCTTGTTTACTATAAGAATGAATTCGGCCTTTTTCATAAGATTAGCGGCGTGCTGGCATGTTTTAATGTAAATATAATATCTGCGAAATCGTATGATTTGAAAAACGGTATGATTATGGACATCTTTGATGTTAACCTGCCCTCTGATTATTCGGCCGATTCTATCAAAATAGAACGGATGCTCAATGATGCCAATAAAGGGGCAGTGGATTTGAATGAGTGCGTGCTGGCGCGGAAAAATGTATTTTTAAGCAGAACGGAAAAAGCCAAGCTCGAGATTTCACTGATGAATATAGATGTTTATGTTGATAATAGTCTCAGCGATTTATATACTGTTATCATTATAAAAGCGCCGGACAGGATAGGGCTTGTGTATGATGTTACAAAGGTTTTTTTAAAATTCAGGCTGTATGTGGGTATGTTTATCATTGACACAAAAGGGGCGGTGGCTGTTGACACTTTTTATGTCGCAGACGAGCATTTCAGGAAAATATATTCCGATAAATTAATAGACCTGATAAAAAGCAGTCTGTTCGAGGTGCTGAGCTGATGCGTAAAGAAGCCATAAAATTAAGCAATTTAGACAAAATGATACCTATGGGACAGAAGGTTATGATTAATATAGACGAGGGGAATTTTAAAGGTACATACTCAAGCTATATATACGATATTGATGATAAGTTTATATATATTATGATGCCGACAAACGAAAACGGCTTAAAAGCGGTTATGAGGGAGGGGGAAAAGATTAGCGTAAGCTTTGTTGCAAAAGCCGGGTATAGAATAGGCTTCGTAGTTTATGTTGCAGAGGTTATATTAGACGGTAAAACAGTTATATACAAGCTGAGCAAACCAGAAATGGCCGTAAGGATAGAGCTGAGGGAGAATTTTAGGGTGGAGCTTCTGATGGATGTTGAGTTTTATCACTTTAAAGAGGGAAAGATAATTAAAGGTACGGGAACCGTTATCGACATAAGCGCAGGAGGTATAAAGCTTTCTTGCGATGAAGATTTGGAAGTTAGAGACAAGCTGTTCTTAAAGCTTCAATTGGGTGACTACATCCTGGATAATATAGAGGCTGAGGCGGTCAGAAAAGCTATAACGGGAGAAGAGGGAATAAAACATTACGGTTTGAAATTTGTAAACATCAATAAGGATAAGGAAGACAAAATCATAAAATTTTGCATCGGCAAGCAATTGGAGGCTGCAAGAAAAATGAAGGGTATAGAGTAGATGAGAAAAGAGCCCATAAATTTTCAAAATGTAGTCGGAAAGATTCCCATAGGACAAAAAATCGAGGTCTATGTTTCAGAGGGTAATTTTGAGGGAACATATTCCAGTTTTATTTACGATTTGGACGATAAATTTATCTATATTCTGATGCCGACAAATACAAGCGGTTTAAAGGCTGTTGTAAGAAAGGGCGGCAGCTTTTATATAAGCTTTATAGATGAAAAAGAGAGACGCATAGGTTTCAAAACCACACTAAACGATATAATAAAAGAAGAAGATAGGGTGATATACAAGGCCGAAAGACCGAAGGAAGAGGCGTATATAATGGAATTCAGGGAGAATTTCAGGGTGGATATACTTGCCAAAGCCGATATATCCTTTATAAAACACTCTGAAATTTCCAAAGGGGAAGCAACGGCAATAGACATAAGCGCAAGCGGCGCCAAACTGTCGGCCGGAATATCCCTTGAAGACGAGCTCGAAATAGGTGATACGATATTCGTATCGTTTGAGTTGGAAGGTATAGCCCTAAACAACGTGGAGTCAAGAATCGTTAGAAGAACACTGTCAAAAGGTGAAAAAGTGAATCATTACGGTATAAAATTTGTGAATTTGGATAAAAAACTTGAGGATAGAATAATAAAATTCTGCATCCGCAAACAGCTTGAGATGGCAAGAAAAATGAAAGGACTGTGGGAATGAACATTGAAAAATTGAGAAATGCAAGGATAGCTGTTGTAGGGGATTTGATTTGCGATAAATATATCATAGGCTCGGTGGAGCGCATATCGCCTGAGGCGCCGGTTCCTGTTTTGAGGGTTGAAAAGGAGAAGTACTTTTTAGGCGGTGCGTCAAATGTTGCAATAAATCTAAGAGCAATCGGCTGCGATGTTTTTCTTTTCGGTGTGATAGGCAGCGATAGATGCGGTAAAAGACTATCCAATATGATAAAAAACGAAGGCATAGATATTGATAATTTGATTGTGTCAGAGGATAGGCCCACAACAATGAAAACGCGTGTTGTTGCTCACTCCCAGCAAATTGTTCGATTTGACAAAGAGAAAATCCTCAGGATAGATAAAAAATATACCAACAATATACTGAAAAATATAAAGCGGTGTAATGTTGATGCTGTGATAGTGTCTGATTACGGTAAGGGTGTCGTAACGGAATATTTGATTAACGAATTGACGAAGACGGGTTTTTTTGTAAGTGTTGACCCTAAGGTAAACAATGTCGGACTGTACAAAAATGTGAATATAATTACACCCAACACAAAAGAGGCGGGGCAGATGAGCGGGGTTGAAATTGACTCTTTCAAAAACGGACTTGAATTAGCCGCAAGGAAAATCATAAGGTCTTCGAATGCCGGATATGTTCTCATAACCCAAGGAGAAAAGGGTATGACACTTTTTAATAGAGACGGAGAGGTTTATCATCAATCATCAAAAGCCAAAGACGTTTATGATGTTACGGGTGCGGGAGATACCGTTATAGCCGTTTTAACCGCCGCCGTTGCCGCCGGGTTTGATATTAAAAGCGCCGTTAAAATCTCCAATGCCGCCGCAGGACTGGTAGTGAGTAAAATGGGAACGTCGTCTGTCAGCATTGAGGAATTGAAAGACAGCCTATGAATATCGCTATTTTAATACCGGCCAGATTTAAATCGAGCAGGTTTGAGGGCAAACCGCTTGCGGATATAGCCGGAAAACCTATGATTCAGAGGGTTTATGAGGGTGTGGTAAACTCAAAATATGCCTCTTTTGCGGCTATTTTGACCGACGATGAAAGAATTTTGTCCGCCTCGCAGTCTTTTGGCGCAAAGGTATTTATGGTGAAGGGCGATTTTGCAAGCGGCACGGACAGGATAGCTTCTTTTGCATCTGATAAAAATTTCGATTATATAGTGAATATGCAGGGAGACGAACCGTTAATAGATTCTCAAACAGTTGACTTTTTAATAGAATGCGCCGTTAATTCCAATGAAGATATGGCCACGCTTGCTGCCGAATGCGAAAGCCATCTGATTGATGATCCCAATGTTGTTAAGGTTATAACGGATAAACGTGGCTATGCAGTTTATTTTTCAAGAAGCAGAATACCGTATGATAGAAACCCGTTTGAGCATTATTTAAAGCACATAGGTATTTATATTTATAAGAAAGACGTACTCTTGAAATTATACAATGCAGACAGGGGCAGGCTCGAGCAGGCTGAGGCCCTTGAACAGCTAAGGGCTCTTGAAAACGGCGTAAAAATTAAGGTCTGCTTAACCGACAAAGTGCTGATAGGCGTTGACACAAAAGAAGATTTGGAGGTTATTAAAAAATATATAGGGGCGGATAAATGACAAAAAAGGGTAATGTTTTAATCGGAGTAAGTGCAAGCATAGCCATCTACAAGGCACTTGAACTCATAAGTCTTTTAAAAAAGGACGGTTTTGCGGTTAAAGCGGCTATGACCAAAGAGGCTGCTGAATTTATCTCGCCGGTTGTGTTCCGGGCTCTTACAAACAGCGAAGTTTATGTTGATGTTCTTGATGAATTTGACAATGCGGGCGATACCAATATTACGCATATAGCACTGGCAAAATGGGCTGATGTTTTTATAGTTGTACCTGCCACATCCAACATAATAGCCAAAATGGCAAACGGTATGAGCGACGATGCGGTGAGTTTGACAGCATTGGCGACCAAAGCGAAAAAGATAATTGCACCGGCTATGAATTCCGATATGTACACAAATCCCGTAACAAAGGATAATATTAAAAAGTTGAAACAATACGGCTATAAGATAATTGAACCCTTAGAGGGTGATTTGGCGTGCAACACAAAGGGTATAGGGCATATTGCCGATGTGTGCGATATAGCTGAGGCTATAGAGTCTGTTTTTTATAACAAAATCTTGAAAAACAGAAAAATTATTGTAACAGCAGGACCGACAATCGAGCAAATAGACCCGGTCAGGTATATAACGAACAAATCAAGCGGAAAGATGGGGTATGCAATAGCAAAAATGGCTGCCTTTCTCGGCGGCGATGTCACCTTAATAAGCGGGCCTTCACACTTGAAAATACCATACGGTGTTCATTTTATCGAGATAGAAAGTGCTCTTGATATGCTCGAAGCCTTGAAAAACGAGGTTGCGGCACAAAAGGACTGCGTTTTGATTATGGCCTCTGCCGTATCGGATTTTAGGCCGAAAAAATATGAAAAATATAAGATAAAAAAGAATGATAAGAGTTCGGGACTTTTGATAGAACTTGAACAGAACCCGGATTTAACCTATGAGATAAACAGCTTTGCAGGAAAAAAAGATATTAATGTTTTTGCCGTCGGCTTTGCGGCTGAGACAAACGACATAATTCAAAATGCAGCAAAAAAGATAGCTAAAAAAGGCCTTGAATTTATAGTGGCAAATGACGTATCAAGAACGGATATAGGATTTGTCAGCGAAGAGAACGAGGTTAACATAATTTATAAAAACG
>JALTDI010000184.1 GCA_027074255.1 Desulfurellales bacterium | reverse complement strand
AAATTTTTCGACATCTCATATCTTGCACCCATAGAGAGAGAAAATGAATTTGAATCTGGTAACTCAAAACTGACTCTCTTTTGAGGAATTGGACTATTGTCAAACACCATACCACCCAGTAAAGTCATACTACTAAATTTTTGCGTAATACCCAAACGATACGCCTCTACATCTTTCCAATCTTTTGCTATTGGATTATCAAAGGCTGGCACTAAAATTGGTGCAATTGGACTAACATAGTTAAAATCTAAAGAACCATACGACGACCAATATGTTTTTTCATAAACAAACTCAACTGTTGTAGCACTCTTAAATGTATAAGCTGCTGCAATATTTAAAGTAGCAGGAAGAGGCACGGTTACACTAGATCCACCATCATACACTTTTGCTTTACCAATAGAGAGCTTGGCATTACCCTTCTCATGCAGTTCTATATTTGAACGGTATGTCACACCAAACTCTAATGCTTTTGTAGGTTTATATGCAAGAGCAAGATTATACCCCATATCTACACTATCACCCGTCATATCTCTTGACGCTACAGAGGAACTTTTAACTATTCCTGAAGAATATACTGCACGAAATCCAACAGCAACAGCAATCTTTTTATTTACTTTAAAAGCAACTGTAGGATTTACCTCTACAACTTTAAGTGTAAACTCTTTTGCTCTATCAACAGCTGGTGAATCACTCCAACGCTTGGAGAGTCCTCCTGGAACAACTATACTCAAACCAACACGGGCATTTCCCAATTTTTTTGAGACATAATTTAAGGATGGCACAACAAATGATTCACTTTTAGAATCAATATCAACTCCAGTTTGAGAACCACTCCCTTTATAATTTACAGAGTCTAAACCAATGTAAATTAAATCTGCTTCTAAAGCATTTTTATCTTCCATAAATATCATATTTGCAGGATTATAGTATGCAGCATCAGCACTATGATTATGTGCTACATTTGCAGAACATAAAGCGACACCATTTGTCGAAGTCTCTGGAACTTTATATCCACCTGCATGAAGCATAGCTACTGCTACCACAGAGAGTGTTGTTGTTTTCATTAGTTTTTTCATCTTAATTTCCTCTAATTGTAGTAAACCATAACACCGCTGCACCATACGCTTGTGTTGCACAATTTACATGTACAAATGGGTGTGTAGCATCTTTTCGTTGTGAAAGTAATAATGTAGGAATAGGAGTAAGTGTCACATCTGCCCCTCTTTTCTTAAATTTATTGTATGTATTATTTGATTCACTAAAAGGGATAATTTCATCATCAACACATTGAATTAAATTCATTTTACTTTTTGGTGTCCAATTATCAAGAGCATTTTCCTGAAATCGTACTCGCATAGCAGAGTTTACATTATTTGCATAATCATTTAAAAAAGTAGTTGAAAAGAGTTCGCTAGCTTTATGCGTATAAAATCTATAATCTCCTTTAGAAGAGTCTGCTAAGCCAAGTATAGTCTGGATGGCAACAGTATCATAAGAACCATTAAATGCAGTCTGAAATTGAGGAGTAGTTATATTTGCATTTGCAATTTCACTAAGATTTACATCATAATAGTGTGCATAAGAGTATGCTAAATCTGCTAAAAATGCAGGATAAACCATTGTATGCGTTGCGTTTAACTCACGATTTGCCAAATCTTCAACATTATAAGGTCCAGCCATTGGTGCAACACCCATAAGGTTTACATTGCTTAGCTCTTCTTCAACCTTTTGTGCCGTCGCCATTGCAACATAACCACCCTCTGAATAACCTGTAATATAGAGTTGATGATTTAAAGCAATGCCATTATCTTCCATATACTTCATACTTGCCTTTATCATGTCAAGAGAAGCACGGGCTGAAGCTTTTTTCATAATGTAAGGATGCAGAGTAGTATTAGAATCACCAAAACCTATATAATCTGGATAAATCCCTGCAAAACCAGCATAACTACTCTCAAGAATAGCTTGCGGATAATTTGGCTTGTTATCTGCAACTTCTACATTTGTTGGAGCATCACTATTTTTAAAGATTGTTCCATGATTATCGCATAACATAGATAC
>JALTDI010000183.1 GCA_027074255.1 Desulfurellales bacterium | reverse complement strand
GGAAAATATTTGCTGCAAAAGACAGTAAGAGAATATCCGGCATCCAAAGAGGCTTCTGTTGCTAAACAATATTTAAAAAAGATTAAATAAATTATTTAAGAGGTGTCTCAAGGTATAAATGGATTTACTTGAAAAGATAAATCTACCTGAGGATTTGAGAAAGCTGAAATTGGAAGAACTTAATAAACTCTCTGTTGAAATTAGAGAATTTATTATAGATTCGGTATCCAAAACCGGAGGACACCTCGCACCTTCTCTTGGGGCTGTAGAGCTTACCATAGCATTGCATTACTGTTTTAATACTCCAAAGGACAAAATTATATGGGATGTAGGTCATCAAACATACGCTCATAAAATTATTACGGGCAGAAAAGACAAATTTTCAACGCTCAGGCAATATAAAGGCATAAGCGGATTTCCTAAAACCGAGGAAAGTGCATACGACGCATTTAATGTCGGGCATTCCAGTACGTCCATTTCTGCAGCTTTTGGAATGGCAATATCAAGGGATTTACAAGGTAGAAAAGAAAAAATAATAGCCGTTATAGGAGACGGAGCTTTATCCAGCGGTATTGCTTACGAAGGACTGGATAATGCCGGTTATATGGATACGGATTTGATAGTCGTTGTCAATGATAATAATATGTCGATTTCACCGTCACTTGGTGCTATATCAACGTATCTATCAAAAAAAATGACAGGCCCCATATACAACAAACTAAGAAGTGAATTGGAAAAGGCCATAAATAATCTTCCCATACCGCAAAAGCCCACTCTTAAAGCAGCAAGAAAAATAGAAGAATCTATCAAGTTTTTTTCACCCGGGCTATTATTTGAAGAACTAGGCTTCAAATACTACGGCCCTATAAACGGTCATAAGATTGATGATTTAATTACAATTTTTAACAACGTAAAGAAAATAAAAGGGCCAATAGTCATACATGTTATAACTACAAAAGGCAAAGGCTATGAACCTGCTGAAAAAAATCCCTCTTTATTTCATGGAATCGGCAAGTTTGATGTTAAATCCGGCGAACCTATAAAGCGAAAATATTCCTCTCAATCTTATTCAGCTGTTTTTGCAGACAAGCTGATTAGTATATTTGAGCGTAAAAAAAATGTTGTTGCAATAACTGCTGCAATGCTGATAGGCACCGGGCTTGATAAGGTCAAGAAAAAATTTCCAGACAGAGTTTTTGATGTTGGAATTGCAGAACAACACGCCGTTACAATGGCAGGAGGCCTTTCCATATCCGGTATAAAACCTATTGTCGCTATCTATTCAACATTTCTACAAAGGGCGTATGATCAAATTATACATGATATAGCCCTTCAAAAATTGCCCGTAGTATTTGCAATAGATAGGGCAGGTATTGTTGGTGATGACGGTGAAACTCATCAGGGGAGCTTTGATATTTCATATTTGAATCTCATACCAAATATGGTCATCTCAGCGCCGAAAGATTCAAGAGAACTTAAGAGCCTGCTTGAGCTTGCTGTTGAATACAATGACGGTCCCTTTGCTATAAGATACCCAAGAGGGGAGTCTGTTGACATGGGTGAAGAGTTTGAAGATAAAGAGATTCAGATAGGTTCTTGGCAAGTTTTAATAGAGGGGGAAGATATTGCGATTTTGTCCGTAGGGGGCTGTTCATCTATTTCTCTTAGCGCGCAAAAAATATTAAAAAACAGCAATATTGATGCAGAAGTTGTAAATGCTCGATTTGTTAAACCTATGGATATGACCTATCTTAAACAGTTAAAAAGATTTAAAGTAGTAATAACAGTAGAGGAAAACGCTGAAATCGGCGGCTTTGGAGAGCAGATAGCAAAATATATCGCTCAAAAAAACTTACAAGTTAAATTTAAAGCCATAGCTCTGCCGGATAAATTCATAGAGCAAGGTGATCAAACAACATTAAGAAATCTTGTAGGTTTAAGTGCAGAAAACATTTCCAATAATATTAAAGATCTTCTAAATAAATAGGTTTGCGAAATATTGGATGGTTTTTCGCAGCGGATTTTGAATCTATAATAATGTAAGATGCATTTCTTTTTTTGTTCCCGTAAAC
>JALTDI010000182.1 GCA_027074255.1 Desulfurellales bacterium | reverse complement strand
TGTATAGAAACGGATGTGATTCTTTTTAGAGAGAAAAAAGTTTTTATCTGTTCTATGGAGTATTTAAAAAAATAGTGATTCATAGAAAGAAGCCCCTTATTTAAGGGGCTATCTTCTCGACTTCATACGCTTAAGCAGTTTTTTCCTTGCCGCCAAAGCTTTTTTCTTTTTCTTTACGCTGGGCTTCTCGTAGTGTTCTCTCTTTTTAATTTCAGAAAGAATACCGGCTCTTTCGCATTGCTTCTTAAAACGCTTCAAAGCGTCTTCAAAGCTTTCGCTGTCACCAACGACTACGCCTGGCAATAAAATCACCCCTCTCTCAATTAAGTTCTACATTGTATTAAAAAAAGCTCATCGGGTCAACATCAAAATGTACTTTTTCGTTAAAATCAGAGATTTTTTCCTTGATAAGCATTATAGTTTTCATAATATTTTGAGTTTTGATTAGTATATGATACCTGTAATTGTTTCTTAACTTAAACAAAGGACACCTTGCAGGACCTAAATATGTAAGTGTATCCTTAATGGAGCGTTCTATTTCTTTTGATGTTTTTATAGCTTTTGCATTATTCTTGCTTTCTATTATAATTCTCACCAATCGTCCAAACGGGGGGTAGCCGAGAGCCTTTCTGTTTTGTATCTCACGCTTCAAAAAGGACTCGTAGTCATGAATTTTGATATATTGTATCAAATCGTTCTCAACACAGGCCGTTTGCACTATAACATTACCCTCCTCCTGTCTCCCGCTTCTTCCTGCTGTTTGTATCACTAAGGAAAGAGCTTTTTCTTTGGCTCTGAAATCCGGCGTGCCGAATAGCTCCTCTAAATTCGCAATAACAACAAGACCTATTTTTGATATGTCGTGGCCTTTGGACAGCATCTGTGTGCCTACAAGTATGTCTATTTCTCCTTTTTGCAGTTTTCCTACAATCCTGTCAAACTCTTTTTTTGTTAAAACGGAATCCCTGTCAAATCTTTCTATGTCATTTTTTTTGAATTTTTTTCTTAAAAACTCTTCCGCCTGCTGTGAGCCTATGCCCCTGTCGATAATATTTTCACCGCCGCATTTTTCGCATCTTTTAGGTATATCGAAGGTTGATTCGCACCAGTGACATTTGAGATTGTTTGTTTTTTTGTGATATGTTAAAGAGACGCTGCAGTTAGGACATAAAAATACATAGCCGCAGTCTGCACAAACGAGATAGTTTGAAAATCCTCTTCTGTTTATCAATACGGCAACGGTCTTGTTTTTATTTAGTGTTTCTTCTATTTTGTCAAGCGTATATTGAGAAAAAATTTCGTTTTTTTCAATCTTCACAACGGATACTTTCGGAAGCGGAATATTTTTTATTCGCTTTTTTAACCTAAATAGCTTGAATTTATTCTCCACGGCTTTATAGTAGGTTTCAAGCGTCGGCGTGGCCGAGCATAAAATAACGGGGATGTTGTGCTGCTTTGCCCTGTATATGGCTATATCCTTTGCATTGTATCTCGGTTCGTTTTCCTGTTTGTAGGATTCGTCGTTTTCTTCATCCACTATTACAATACCGACATCCTCAAAATCGGCAAAAACAGCGGATCTCGTGCCTATGAGTATCGAGGTTTTTCCTTTAATAAAATTGAGCCAGTTTTCAAATCTTTTTAGGGGTGTAAGTCTCGAGTGGGCTATGCTTATCGAATTTATTGAGAATCTTTTGGAAAAAACGTCAATGTATTGAGGGGTTAAAACGATTTCGGGGACCAATACAACGGCCTTTTTACCGCTTTTGATGATGTCTTCCATAATCTTCATATAGACTTCCGTTTTACCGCTTCCTGTTACGCCGAATATCAGATTAACGTTAAATTCGTTTTTCTTTATATTATCGTAGATGTATTGCTGTTCTTCGTTGAGCTTGCATCCGCTTGTTATGCTTAAATCTTTCTGAAAGACTTTTGTTGTATCTATCTCCTGCTTTATTTCAAAAACCCTTTTTGCAAATGCACTTTTTAAAACAAGTCCGAGAAAAGACATATAATAATTTGTCGTAAACTCTATGGTTTTTTTTAATTTTGCACCGACAATAGGTCTTTTATCGAGAACCGAAT
>JALTDI010000181.1 GCA_027074255.1 Desulfurellales bacterium | reverse complement strand
ATTTTCATTTGCTTTTCTTGCTATTGTTGTTTTCTATACAGCGGGAGGTGCAATGTGAAAGATGTGTATCTAATTGTTGGATTTATACAGATAGTTCTTGTCATATTTATGCAGTGGCAGATTTATCTAAAAAAAATAATCTCTACGTTTGCTTTATCATCGATAATTATCGCAGCATTTTTATTTATAGACGGTGCAATGTTAAACAGCGTCAATCTTTTAATTCTCGGTTTTTTGACAATCACCGTCAGGGGGTTTTTTATACCGTATTATATGCTTAAAAAACTCAATACTTCCTACAAAGAAAGAGAGCCGAGGCACGTTGTTCCCACAGCGGCATCCATAATAATTTCACTGTTTTTGGTTGTCGTAGCTTATATAGTCTATAATTTTACTCTGTATAACATAACATATATAAAAGCCGGTTCAATTCCCATAGCACTGATTCTGCAGGGTATGTTTCTTATTATTTCGCGCAACAATGCTTTTATACAGCTTATAGGGTATATGGTTATGGAAAATAGCCTCTTTTTGCTTGCAGGATATCTTTTTCCGGGTTTGCCTTTAATTATAGAGGGCGGGATTTTGCTGGATTTAATAGGCATAGTTATGATATCCGGAATAGTAATGCGCCTGAGAGAAGACGCCGTATCCAATATAACAGAAGAATTTGAAGAGTTTAAGGGGTAGTTATCATGATATTTTATATTTTACCTATGGTGTTTCCTTTGTTTGCATCGATAATTTGCTTATCAAGAAAGTATTTTTTAAGCGAAGCCGTATCCCTTCTATCTTCTGTTTTTAGTATAACGGCTTCATTGTATATTTTGTTTTTAAAACCCGTAAGTGAAGGATTTCTGTATATTGACGGTTTCTCAAAAATTATGCTTACAATTATATCTGTTATATATTTAACAACGGTTCTGTTTTCAGCAACCTATCTAAAACACGTAAAAAAGCCGCTTCTAAGTAAAAGTACATACTATCTATTTCTAAACCTATTTGTTTTCAGCATGCTTTTCAGCGTTTCTTTAAATAACTTAGGGCTTATATGGATAGGTATAGAAGCAACGACAATCACAAGCGCTCTGCTTGTAGCAATTGATAATGACGAAGCGTCTTTGGAATCTTCATGGCGTTATATTATAATTGTATCGACAGGTTTGATTATGTCATTGGTAGGCGTTATGCTTATCTATGCCAGCATGCATACACTTGAAATAACTAAACTTTTTACTGTTAATCCAGTACACCATAAACTCTTGGCCATAGGTGCGGCTTTAACCATAGCTGGTTTTTCGACGAAAGCCGGGATTTTTCCTATGCACACATGGCTTCCTGACGTTCACGGACGTTCCATAGCACCTGTTAGTGCCATATTTTCCTCTGTTCTTTTACCAACAGCCCTATTCGGCACATATAGAATAATAGAAATAACAAATCTTAATAACATAAGAATATTTGCTTTGTCGCTCGGTGTTTTTACAGTTGTTTTTGCAGGCATATTCATAGTCTCACAAAAATTTTACAAAAGGATGTTTGCTTACTCTTCTATGGAAAATATGGGTATGATTCTGATAGGGCTATCTATCAATAATAAATATGCAATGCTCGGTGCTATTGTATTGATAGTCTCGCATGCTTTTGCCAAATCCTCGGCCTTTTACACTACGGGAAACATACTGTCTGTGTACAAAACAAGGAATATTAACGACGTAAAGGACCTTGTTAGAATACTTCCCTTTGGAGCATACAGTTTTATATTATCCGCCCTCGCTGTGACAGGTGCTCCGCCATTTGGAACATTTCTCGGAGAGCTGTTTATCATATATGCCGTGTACTTAAAATTCGGAATTATGCTGGCAATCATTATATTAATATTCCTATCTGCGGCATTTTTTTCCGTTAATTATAAGGTTTCAAAAATGTCTTTTGCTGTTGCGCCTGATGCTCAAAGACAAAAAAACGATGCGATGAGCTCAATTGTTCCTATTATAAATACGGTTCTTGCTTTTTTAGTCATTTTTACCATTGGTTTTATAAACAATATATTGACTGCGGGGATGCTGAAATGAGATTACTTGGAATTATA
>JALTDI010000180.1 GCA_027074255.1 Desulfurellales bacterium | reverse complement strand
TAAAAAAAATCGGCGACAAATATATGGCGATTTTAAATGAAAAAAATTTAAGCAGGGTGCATGTTGATAAGGAACTTTTGGAAAAATATGCTAACGATGAAGAGGCAAAGCATTTTGTAGAGGATAAATACAGGCAGGCAAAGCAGTTTATGCTTGCGATAGCACAGCGCAATAAAACGGTCTTGAAAACGGTAAATATTATTTTGGAAAGGCAAAGGAGCTTTTTTGAAGAAGGTATATTAATGCCTTTAACAAGAAAAGATATTGCCGATAATCTTCATTTTAACGTATCAACCATAACAAGGGCAGTTAGTAATAAGTATATAGAATACGAAGGAAAGATTATTCCTTTAAAGAAGTTTTTTTCATTCGGCGTAAACGAAAATATTTCCAAGGATTTTATTAAGAACAAAATAAAGGATATGGTCGATAAAGAGGATAAAAATAGCCCGTTGAACGACGATGCCATAAAAGAATTGCTGAAAAATCAGGGAATTAATATAACAAGAAGAACTATCACAAAATATAGGAAAGAGATGAACATACCGAACAGCAGGTTGAGAAAATGTCAAAGCATATAGACAATATTTTGAAACTTTTGTCATCAGGCGATTATAAGCCGGCCACAGACTCCGAGCTGAAAAGATATCTGAAAATCAAAAAACACGAGAATAAGAGCTTTTATAAAGATTTAAAAAAGCTTAGAAAACAGGGTAGGGTAAGAAAAATCGGGCAAAACAGATATGTTCTGTCTTCAAAATCTATCGTTCAAAACCTATTTTCAGGCATTCTAAAAAGAAAAGAGGGCGGATATTTTATAAGCACAGCAGAGGGTGATTATCGTTTGCCGAGGCTGATTAATCGTTTATACGCTCTGCCCGGAGACGATGTTGTGGTCAGCATAAACAAGAAAAAATACGGATTTGTAGCGGAAATTGTAAAGGTATCCCGAAGAAAGTATAAAACCGTTGTAGGGTATGCATACTTAAAAAGAGGTGAATGGTTTTTGGAATCTTCCGACAGAAAGGTTGATTTTGCAATAGCGCTGAAAAATGCAGGTGAGTTTGATTTGACAGAAAGATGTGTGGTGTTGTGCGATATAGCGGCATACCCCATCGGCAGAAGAAAAGCCGAGGGTAAAATTGTCAAGATTTACGGTGATGAATTTGACAGCGCCATTGATGAAAGTATTGTTATCGATAAATATAATTTGCCTCATATATTTTCGGATGATGCTGCTGATGAATTAAAAAACATAAACATGCCCTCGGATGCGGATTTTGAGGCAAGAGAGGATTTTAGGGGTCTGCATACCATAACTATCGACGGTGAGGATGCAAAAGACTTTGATGATGCGATAGATATAGAAAAAATAAAAAACGGTTTTAGACTGTATGTACATATAGCCGATGTATCCTACTATGTAAAACAAAACGGTTTTTTGGATAAAGAGGCCTACATAAGAGGTTTTAGCGTTTATTTCCCAGGAAGCGTTATACCTATGCTGCCTCATAAACTTTCCGATGATATCTGCTCATTGGTTCCGGGCGAGGATAGGTTATCGATAAGCGTGATTATGGATATTGATTATAAAGGCAATGTGGTAAAATATAAATTTACAAAGAGTGTGATTAGAAACAAAAATAGAATGACATACAAAGAGGTTGAGAATATTTTATCAAATAAGACGGCTTGTGACGAAACGCTGAGATTGAAGCTGCTGGATATGAAGAAGCTTGCAGAAATATTGAGAAAGAAGCGCTTTAAAAACGGCAGTATCGATTTAAATATCCCTGAGGGTGAATTTGCTTTGAAAAACGGGAAGATTATTGATATAAAAGAGAAGCCTCGTCTTTTTTCTCATTTTCTTATTGAGGAATTTATGCTGGCTGCTAATTTATGCAGCGCAGATTTTTTGTCAAAGCATTTCGGGGCATTTATAAGGAGGGTACACGAAGAACCGGATGTTAAAAAAATATATATTTTATCGGCCTTTTTGAAGAGATTCGGTATCAAAGCAGGTTTTGATAAAAACAATATTACATCCAAAGAGATACAAAAGCTCATGGAATCCATAAAGGATGAAAAGACGAAAAAGATTGTGTCTTACCTTGTTTTGAGGTCGCTTAAAAGGGCGGAATATTCCATTGATAATAAAAGACATTTCGCTTTGAATTTTGATAATTATACACATTTCACATCACCCATAAGGAGATATGCCGACCTTGTTACGCATAGAATGATTAAATCAATATTGGACGACAAAAACCAAAGCTTTGAAGAGCTGAGTTTTTTGGTATCAGGCATAAGAGAGAGGGAGATTATTACCGAAGAGGCTGAATTTTATATGGATGATGTTAAATCAGCTGCTTTTATGGCTGATTATATAGGCGAAAAATTTACAGGAACTATTGTGGGCATGATATCCTCCGGCATTTTTGTCCGACTGGATAGATATTTTGTGGAAGGATTTATTGCCTGCGAGCGAATGAAAGATGATTATTATGAATATTATGAAGAACTTTTTGCTATGATAGGCAAAAGAAAGAAAAAAGTTTATAAAATAGGCGATGCCGTTGAGGTTGTGCCCGTTTCCGTTAATAAATTTGCGGGTGAAATAGATTTTGTTTTTGCTTAGGTGATTGTATGAAATACGTTGTAAATATAGGCTTTGGTAATTACGTGAACAGAGAAAGAATTATAGCCGTAGTTAGTCCGAATTCCGCACCCATTAGAAAGATAAAAGAGCAGATGAAGGATTCCGGAAAAATTATTGATGTCACCCAGGGGAGAAAAACGCGCTCTGTCATAGTTATGGATTCCGGTCATATCGTTTTAAGCGGAATAGCTGTTGAAACGATTTCAGAGAGGGTTAACGAAGGATGAATATTATATTTGTTATATCATCACCCACAGGTGTTGGAAAAACAACGATTTGCACTATGGAGATTAAAAGGAACAGCAATATTCAAAGGGTTATTACTCACACGACAAGAAGCCCGAGAGAAAACGAGAAAGACGGTGCGGATTACTATTTCGTTACTAAGAATCAATTTATGGAAGCGGTAAGAAAGGGTGAGTTTGTTGAATATGCTCTTGTACATGGAAATTACTACGGGACAAGCAAGCAAGCTTTGATTGATGTGATAGACTCCCATAAGGATGCGCTGCTTGCCGTAGATGTTAATGGTGCAAAAAATATTATGAATCAATTTGACAATGCCGTAAGTGTATTTATACTTCCACCGTCTTTTGAAGTTTGGCTTAGACGTGTGAAAAGCGGCAATGCAAGAAAGGATATCAGGGTAAGGCTAAAAACCGCTTTGGATGAGCTTAAAAAAGCTGCTGAATTTGACTACTGCATCATAAATGATGATTTGGAAGAGGCTGTTTTTATGCTGGAGAGCATCATAAATTCTCAGCACAACAGAATGAGGTTTGTTAAACAAGAAAGAGACGAATTAATAAGTGAGTTAAAGAAAAAAACTTTGGAATATTTGGAGGTGAAATGATGGAAATTTTTATGCCGGATTTGATAAACGGAGCTTTGAAATACTATCCGAGCAGATATGAGCTCGTTAGGGTTGCAGCAATAAGAACATCTTCTTTAATGAGGGGAGACCCCCCCTTGATTAGTAAAAAAGAGGCAGCAGGTCATAAAAGCACAATTATAAGCTTGATTGAGATAAAAGAGGGACTGTGGAAGATAAAGGAATAGACAAGGACATACTGCTTGTATATGAAAAGTTCAAAAGCGGCATAACAGCCGAGAATTTTGATGAGGAGAAGTTAGATAGAGCATTTTTGTATGCCTATGATAAACACAAAAATCAGAAAAGAGCATCAGGTGAGAGTTATATTATCCATCCTATCAATGTAGCCGAGATTGTCAGTAAGTTTTATCTGGATGAGAATAGTATTATAGCCGCTCTGCTGCACGATGTTTTGGAAGATACCGACGCTGCCGAGGAAGAGATAGAAAAGCAATTCGGATTAGATGTCCTATTCTTGGTAAAATCTTTAACAAAGATAGGTAAAATCGAATACAAAAGCAGGGAAGAAAAGCAGGCCGATAATTTTCGTAAAATGATTGTATCAATGGCAAAGGATATACGCGTCATCTTGATAAAATTGGCTGATAGGCTGCATAATATGAGAACCATATGCTACCTTAATAAAGAAAAACAGTTAAGAATATCCAGAGAAACTATGGATGTTTATGCGCCCATAGCTCACAGACTCGGTATTTATTGGCTCAAATCAGAGCTGGAAGATATGAGTTTTAAATATTTAAACCCCAAAGAGTATGAATACCTTGAAAACAAGGTAAAAAACAGTTTAGCAAAAAAACAGGAAATTATCAGCTATATAGAATCTACTATTAAGCACGATATGAACGAGGCAAATATAAATTGCGAAGTTAGCGGAAGAGTGAAATATCTATACAGCATATACACAAAAATGAAGAGAAAAGAGGTTGATTTTGACGGCATATACGATTTGCTCGCCGTTAGAATTATTACCGATACTGAGGCTGACTGCTATAAGGCTCTCGGCATAATACACAGCAAGTATAAACCTCTTCCGGGCAGATTTAAGGATTATATAGCCATTCCTAAGCAGAATCTTTATCAGTCACTCCATACGACAATCTTCGGTCCGAGCGATGCGGTTGTCGAGATTCAGATAAGAACTAGGCAGATGCACGAGGTTGCGGAAGAGGGTATAGCAGCGCACTATAGGTACAAAGAAGGCCTGAAAATATTGGATAAATATGAAAAACAGTTTTTATGGCTTAGGCATTTGCTTAAATGGCAGAATGAAGTAAAAAATCCCGAAGAATTTTTAGATACCGTAAAAGTGGACTTATTCAGAGGGGAGGTGTATGTCTTTACGCCTGCCGGTGATTTAAAGGTTTTGCCGCGTGGAGCTACCTGTGTCGATTTTGCATACTCTATACATACCGAGGTAGGAAATACCTGTGCGGGAGCACGGGTGAACGGTAAAATGGTTCCTTTGAAGCATCAGCTTTCAAACGGAGATATAGTTGAGATTCAAACCCAGTCAAACCGCACCCCATCAAGAGATTGGCTTAATTTCGTAGTAACGAGCAAAGCAAAGAGCAAAATCAAGCAGAAAGTCAGGGAAAGGGAGAGACGTGAGTCAGCAGAAATAGGAAAAAATCTGCTCTCAAAAGAGTTATATAAGATAAATAAGGGCTTGCAGGAATTTCTCAAAGAGAATAAAGTGGATGATATGTTGAAGTATTTCGGCTGCAATACAACCGAAGAACTGTTTGAAAGAATAGGGTTTTTGAGGATAAGTCCTGCATCTGTGGTTAACAAGTTTTATCCCGATAAAAAACATAAAACCGTAAAAAGCACCTTGAAAAAAGAATTTTATAAAATTAAAGCGGACGGCATTGATGATATCGTAATTAAACTTGCCAAGTGCTGCGACCCTGTTTATGGGGACGAAATCGTAGGTTATATAACAAAAAACAGAGGAATCGTTATTCATAGAAGGGACTGTGAAAATATACAGAAGTTAGGTTATGACTGTGACAGACTGGTTGATGTTGAGTGGGACGAAAATGTGCCTAAAAAGCTGCCGGTTGAATTAAAGGTAGTTGCCGTTAATGAAATTGGAGTGCTTGCGGATATTACTAATACGGCTTTGCAGCTTTATATAAATGTTAGGGATATAAATATAAGATACCTTGATGAAAATGAAGAGAAAGCCGAAATATATATAAGGGTTGAGGTTAAAAACAAATCCGAGGTGGATAAGTTTATAGGCATATTAAGTAAAAAGGATAATATATTGGAAGTTAAACGAGGAAAGAAAACAAAATAGGCGGTGTGGTATGTTCAAATCTTTTATAAGTTATTTTTCTAACGATTTAGCCATTGATTTGGGTACGGCAAATACCCTTGTTTATGTAAAAGGTAAAGGTGTTGTGTTAAATGAACCAAGTGTCGTTGCCGTAAAAAAGGATGCAAAGGGCGGGAAAAGAGTTTTAAGCGTGGGCAAAGAAGCAAAGGAAATGGTGGGAAGAACACCGAGCAACATAGAAGCAATTAAACCTTTGAAAGACGGTGTTATAGCAGACTTCGAGGTGAATGAGAAGATGCTCAGGTATTTTATTAAAAAATCCAAAAATAAAAGGAGTATATTCAAACCTCGCATTATTATTGCAGTTCCTCACGGTATAACTCAGGTTGAGAAGAAGGCCGTAAAGGAATCCTCGATTGACGCAGGGGCAAGAGAAGTCTATTTAGTGGAAGAACCCATGGCTGCGGCTATAGGTGCAGGTTTGCCCGTGCAGGATGCTGTCGGCAGTATGATAGTGGATATAGGCGGCGGAACAACGGAAGTGGCTGTCATATCCCTCGGAGGAATAGTGCATAGCGTATCTGTTAGAGTGGGCGGGGATAAGATGGACTATGCCATATCGAATTATATAAAGAAAAAGTACAGCGTTTTAATAGGTGAGAGTACAGCAGAGAGAATAAAAATAGATTACGGTACAGTGTACTATTTGGATGAAGAAGAAGAGGAAAACAGGCAGATATTCGTTAAAGGTATTGATTTGATAACCGGCGTACCGAGTTCAATAGAAATTTCTATGGATGAAATCAGGGATGCTTTGAAAGAGCCTGTTGGGATAATCATTTCCTCTGTTAAAGACGCCTTGGAAAAAACCCCGCCGGAACTTGCAAGCGATATAGTTGATAAGGGAATTATGTTAACGGGTGGCGGTTCTCTACTTACGGGATTGGATCAACTGCTGCATAAAGAGACCGGGTTGCCTGTTAATGTGTATGAGGATGCTCTTTTTGCGGTTGTTCAGGGAGTAGGTATGATATTGGATAACATAGAGCTTCTCGGAGAGGTCGTTATGGACTAATATATGAAATATATAATAATCTATTTCGTATGTTCCGTATTATTAACGCTTTTTTCTTATGTATATAAGCCTTTCATTACATTGTCCAATAGGAAGATAATAAGCAGTATAGTTTTTGTGTCATACCCCGTTATAGGTCTGCTTGACGGTATCAATGATTTAAGCGGAAGGTATCTTTTTTTACTTAATGTCGAAAAGAAAAATGCTGCTTTGGAAAAGAAACTTATAAGGCTTGAGCTGCAAAACA
>JALTDI010000179.1 GCA_027074255.1 Desulfurellales bacterium | reverse complement strand
TTCAACACATATGTCAGGGTTACAAATCTGAACAACCATAGGCAGACGGTCGTGAGAATAAACGACAGAGGGCCTTTTGTGGGGGATAGAATTATAGATTTATCCTATGCCGCAGCAAAGGATCTCGGTATGATAAAAACCGGTACGGCTCCTGTTAAAATTGTTGTTTTATCCAATGAACAACTTGGATATTCAAAAGAAGATACAAATGAGAATATAACACAAGCAGAAGAAGATACCAATCTGGAAACGGCAAATTCGGCTGAGACCGTAAAGACATTCAGCGTTCAAATAGGCTCATTTCGTTTTTTGCCCAATGCTTTGAAGCTTAGAGATCAAGCTGCGGGAATTTTGAGTGATGTCCACATAAAGAAAGTCGTTATATCAAATGTTGTATTTTATAGGGTTTTGGTGGGTTCTTTTTCAACGAGGCAGTCGGCTTTTGATTATGCCGATAAGTATGTTCAACCGAATTTCAGCAGCTTTTGCGTCACCGACCAATAATGCAGCAAAGCTTTTTTTTATACGATATTATAAAACGTCCCGGCTTCAAACTCATTATTTTGAAAGATAATGCGGAAATAGATGAGCTCGCCGTATATTTAAGATTTTTCAAGGACTTTTTTGGCATCAGCGTAAACATTGAAACATTTTATTCCTATGAAATACCGCCTGTTTCGTCCATTCCTCCATCTTCTCATATAAAATCAAGCAGGATAAAATCGCTTTATTCTCTTATAAGCGGCGATAAAGATACCGTTTTTTTGACAAACCTCAACGCCGTTTTGCAGCCTGTCATAAGCGAAGAGGTGTTTTTCGATAAGTTTCTAACGATTCATTTGAACAAAGAAGTGGATCTAACGGAATTTATCAAAAAGCTGTCTTTTATGAATTACGAGAGAAAGGATTTCGCAGAATGTGCAGGAGATTTTTCCAAGCGCGGTGATATAATCGATATTTTTTCGCCCCTTTACGATAAACCTTTAAGGGTTGAGCTCTTTGGAGATGAAATTGAGAGTATAAAGCTTTTTTATCCTGCAAATCAGAGAACATTTAAGTCCGTTGGGAATGCAGTTATACCTCTTGCCTCGGAATACGGAGCAGATAACGGCGATTATGGATACTGCAATCTATTTAAAAAAAACGAAGCGGCTTTTCTGATTGATTATGACAATATTAAAACATATACGGTTTATAAGGATTTTGAAGATAAATTTATTAAAGAGGTGTTGGATAGCCTCAATTTATACAAAACTTCATACGGGTGTGATATATATTTACCCGAAAGCAGACTAAAAAAATTCATAGGGCATTCTTCTTATGCAGATACACTTTATGGATTTAATTCCGTTTTTCCCGACAATCTTTCCATAGACGAAAAGATTTTAAAAATTAAAAAGCTGTCCTCATCCAGCAGGGTTGTTATTGCATGTGCTTCTGATATCAGAGCTCAAAGGGTCGGTACATTTTTGTCCGAAAAGAATATAGCATTTTCTAAGGGGTTTTCTGAAAAAAACGGTGTGTATCTTTCAAGCCTCTATTTAAAAAAGGGGTTTGCCGATAAAAAAGAGAGACTTGTTTTTGTCAGTTTTGAGGATTTGTTCGGAAGGCCGATTCAAAGACACCCCCAAAAAATATCTTCAAAGTCAAAGACCTTTATACAAGACAGCAAGGTTGTCCACAAGTCACACGGGATAGGTATATACAGGGGAATTAAAAAGATTTATGTGGAAGACAGAAAACAGGATTTTATAGAAATAGAGTATGCAAAAGGCGATAAATTGTATGTGCCTGTTTATGGTGTTGACAATATCTTTGAGTACCGCGGCAGCGGCGATTTGAGCTTGCTCGGTTCAAACAGGTGGAAAAATACGCAGGAAAACATAAAAAAATCTCTAAAAAAAATATTGAGCGAGCTGGTTAATACATATGCCAAAAGACAGCTTGTTGAAAGAAAACCTTTTGCTGCTGATACGTTTGAATATAGGGAATTCGAGGCTATGTTCGAATATGAGGAAACCGAAGATCAGACAAAAGCCATTTTAGATATAAAAAGCGATATGCAGAACAAAAAGCCTATGGACAGGCTGATTTGCGGTGATGTTTCTTTCGGTAA
>JALTDI010000178.1 GCA_027074255.1 Desulfurellales bacterium | reverse complement strand
ATAGAGTGCTTTGAGCAAAAGGGACATAAAATACGTATAGGAGAGATTCTGCAAAAGCAGAAAGATATTTATACTGCATTGGGAGTTGAACCGCCGGACTCGTTATGAGTCGGGAGGAGAGGCTGCATCTGCTTTTTTAGGCTTTTTGTTTAACAGATTTACCATTCTTTTTTGAACCTGTCTATAAATCTGTATTTTTGTTCTGATGAGTTGAGAAGATGGCAAGTGCTTTTTTTAATATATCCCTCTCTTGCCTTACAATTCTCAACTCTTTTTCTAAGGATTTTATGTCTTTTTTATCCTCAGATATGTTTCCTTTGCCAACAAACGCTTTTTCTCCTAACTTTTTGTATTTTGTTCTCCATTTGCAAAGAAGAGTATAAGGGATATCCATCTCATCCGATACCTCTTTAACGGTTCTGTCCTCCTGTAGTGTAAGAAGAACAGCATCGAGTTTGAACTCATTTGAAAATTTTCTCCTTGGTTTCATAAAACCTGCCTCCTTTAAGTTAGTTTAGCATATGCACTAACTTGGTGTATACAGGATTGTAGCAGATCCAGAGTGTTCAAAAATCTGTCTTAATTTACGGGGGCATTATATTCTTCTAAGACAGACCAGCTGCTTATTTCTTCTTTTGCAAAATCATATTTTTGTGTATACTTTTTCATGAGCATATCCTCCTTAGTAAGTTTGTTTTGTTACAGTTTCATTTTACTAAAAGGATATGCTCATTGCCAGATGAATTCATCTGGCAATGAGCTATACACAACTTTTGATTATAACTCCGATATAATTATTTGTAATAAACTTGACAAAAAGAAAATTTAAACTTAGAATTTTTCAAAAGGGCTATTTTTAAAGAATAATATAAAAAAAGGAGGGGTGCGCATGGTATTTAAAAGGAAGAAAAGAGGTGTAATAGGAATTGTATTGTTAACTATTGCTCTGTTCTTATTGAGCGGCAGGTTAAATGTATACAGTGCGAATATCACATTGAAACTTGGTTTTGTTACTTCGGCAAACAAAGATGATCCTTACTACATTACATCTAAAAAGTTCGCTACATTGATTGAAAAGTACACTAATGGACGCTATAAGGTAAATCTGTATCCAAGTGGGGAATTAGGTAATGAAAGAAATATGATTAAAAACTTGATGGTTGGCACAATGGATTTAGGTGTCATAACCAATGCACCTGTCGGGTCTTTTGTACATTCTTTTATGATTTTAGACATGCCTTTTGTTTTTCCAAATTATGAGGTGGCTCACAAGGTGTTAGACGGCAAAGCAGGTAAAATGCTTTTGAGCAAATTGAAACAGATTAATATAAAGGGACTTGCTTTTGCTGAAGGCGGATTTAGAGAAATGATCAATAATGTACACCCAATATATAAAACATCCGACCTTAAAGGCATTAAGTTTAGAGTTATGAGAACGCCGATATACATAGCCCTTTTTAGATCTTTGGGAGCTAATGCTGTTCCTTTGCCGTGGGGTTCAGCTTTTACTGCTGTCCAACAGCATGTGGTGGACGGTTTGGAAATTCCTGTTCCTGTTATTTGGGCAAATAAATTTCATGAAGTTACAAAATACTTATCCTTAACCAACCACACTTATTCACCCTTAATTATTATGGTTTCCGGTTCGTTATGGAACAAACTATCCTCTAAGGATAAAAAGATTTTTCAAAAAGCGGCTATAGAGGCGGCAAATTACGAAAGAAAAACAATCGAGGGCATAATAAACGAACTAATTAAAAAACTCGAAGAAAAGGGAATGAAAGTCAACAAAGTTAGCAACATAAAGCCTTTTATGGAGGCCGTAAAGCCGGTTTATAAAGAATTTGAGCCAAAAATTGGAAAGAAAGTTATGGAAACCGTGCTGAAATCGAGAAATGCAGCAATGAAATAAGAGATGAAATATATTAACTCTATAAAAAGGGGTTTGGATCTCATACTTAAGGTTTTGTTGGCTTTAGGGGGTTTTGCACGAGTTATTGTCAAATCTTGTGTATGGCATAACATACCCTCTTAATAAATTCTCCATTTTCTCCACAGCTGCCTAAGCAGCCTTTTCCTCCAATTCCCCGTCAACAAATCTCCTTCCCTCCAGTACAA
>JALTDI010000177.1 GCA_027074255.1 Desulfurellales bacterium | reverse complement strand
TTATACCGTCTTTTGTTCCTGTAACCTTAAAATCCATATCTCCGTAATGGTCTTCTTCCCCCAATATATCGGTAAGTATTATCTTCGATTCATTATAGCTTATTAATCCCATGGCAATACCGCTTACGGGTTTTTTTACAGGCACTCCGGCATCCATCAAGGCAAGCGTTGAACCGCAGACAGTGGCCATTGAGCTGGAGCCGTTAGATTCAAGTATATCCGAAACTATTCTTATGGCATAAGGGAATTCGCTTTCAGGCGGAATCACCGGTTCTATTGCCCTTTTTGCAAGATGCCCGTGACCTATTTCTCTCCTGCCCGGCGCTCCGAGGCGTTTTACCTCACCTGTGGAAAACGGTAGAAAATTATAATGCAGCATAAAGCGCTCATAGCTCTCTTCCGATATATCGTCTATAATCTGAACATCCTCTTTTGAGCCGAGTGTAACTGCAACAAGAGCCTGTGTTTCACCTCTTGTGAAAACAGCAGAACCATGAGCTCTCGGCAGAATGCCTACCTCGCACGTGATAGGTCTAATCTCGTCAAGCGCCCTTCCGTCTATTCTAACGCCCGTTGAGACAACCTTGACTCTTACAAGGTTTCTTATTATATCCTCGAATGCTGTTTTACATTTAGCTTCAAGATGCTCTTCGGCTTCAAATTCTTTTTGTATATTTTCATATACATCTTCAAATATTTTATCTATTTCCTCGTGTCTTTTTTTCTTTTCTTTTATCTCAACGGCGCTGTTCAGTCTGTCGATAGCAAGACTTTCTATTTTATTTACAATGGCTTCGGATACATCAACAGGTCTGTATTCCCTTTTGGCCTTTCCGGCGAGACTTATAAGTTCTTCTTCTATTTCAATAAGTTTGTCTATTTTATTCTTTCCGAACATTATCGCCTCAACCATTTCCTCTTCGCTAAGTTCTTCCGCACCTGCCTCGATCATATTGATGGCGTCTTTTGTTCCTGCTACAACAAGGTTTAGAGATGATTCTTTTAATTTATCTATCGGAAGAAAAGTATCCAATTTATTCTCGGTTTTGGACACCCTCACACCGGCCACGGGTCCTAAAAAAGGTATATCGGACAAGGCAAGGGCGCAAGATGCAGCCATTATGCTTATAATTGCCGGGTCATTGTCCTGGTCTGCGCTTATCGTTGTTATGATAACCTGAGTTTCCTGTTTATAATCTTTCGGAAAAAGCGGCCTGATTGTTCTGTCTATTAAACGAGATATGAGAGTTTCGTGTATTGTGGGTCTGCCCTCTCTTTTTATAAATCCGCCGGGAATCTTTCCCGCGGCATAAAATTTTTCCTGATAATTGACCGTTAAAGGAAAAAAATCGAGAAAATCACTCGGGGGCTCTTTCTGAGACACCACTGTCGCCAAGACCATTGTATCACCCAATCTGACAAGACAAGCACCGTCAGCCTGTTTTGCATACCTGCCGGTTTCTATTCTAAACGGTATTCCGTCTATGGTTTTTTCTATATAATTCATAAGAGATTAACCTTTTAAACCGAGTTCTTTAATAACCCTCTTATATTCTTCAAAATTATAATTTTTGAGATACTTAAGCAATTTTCTTCTTCTTCCGACAAGTTTCAGCAAACCCCTTCTTGAATGAAAATCTTTTGGGTGTGCTTTAAAATGGTCTGTTAAATATTTAATCCTCTCCGTTAACAGCGCTATTTGAACGCTTGCCGAGCCTGTGTCGCCTTCGTGGCCTCCGAACTTTTCAATCAATTCCTTTTTCTGTTCCTTCAATAGAGACATCTTTCACTCCTTAAATTTCAATTTTTCTCAATTATAATGGTATATCATATAAGCTTATTTGTAAAGTATTTTATACTGCTGCTTCGGCTTCTGTTACGACATTTGTTTTAATTTGTTCTATCAACTCTATAAACGGAGATAGAATATTGGCTCTCCTGTCGCCTGCAACTATAACATACATAATGTCGTCTCCGACTTTAAGCAAGCCCTCGTTTATGTAAACAACGACGCTCTTTACTCCCTGCCTATCCAGCGTATCTTTAACCGCCTTGTCAAGCTTGTCTTTGTCATAGTCAAGCTGCATAGAGATAACTCTACCATCTCCCTTTCTCGATGTACCTCTAACGATACCGTTGTGAACAAGTATCATACCGAGTTCGTCCTTATCGACCCCGTTTTTAATCTTTTCCAGTTCTTTATTCAAATCAAACATCATCATAATCAAACTCCTTCCCCTCAAAATTAACAAAAACATACCTATTTTTATATCTTTTTCTCAACCTGTCGGGCTCAACAATAATTTTACCGCCGCCTTGCGGCAAATCAAAAGAAAAGTTCGGAACGCACAAACCGCTTATACTGCCCCTTAACTTATTAATAATCTTCACGGCACTTTCTATTGGAACCCTGAAATGCCCGTTGCCTTGAGCATAGTCACAGCCGAACAGATAATACGGTTTGATACCTATCTCAACCAATTTACAAAACAGCCTTTCAAGTATATCTGCATTGTCGTTTATTCCCTTTAACAAAACCGTTTGTGCAACTATGGGGATACCCGCATCTATAATCATCGAAGCCGAGTTAACAAATTCTTTCGTAATCTCATCAGTATGGTTTATATGGGCTGCTATCCACAGCGGTTTGTATTCTGCAATTGCAGAGACACAATTATTATCAATCCTCAAAGGGTTTGAGCTTAATACACGTGTTCCTATTCTTATAAATTTGACATGGTCGATTGCTTTAATAGGAGCAAGTATTCTGCCTAATTGTTCATCGCTTAAAAAAAACGGATCTCCGCCCGATATCAGCACCTCCTGGATGTTCTTATTCTCCTTTATATATTCAACAGCACCGCTTAAATCAAAACCGTTAAAACCTGACCAATTCTTTTTTCTAAAACAGAACCTGCAATAGGCAAAACATCTGCCGGTTACGGTTAAAACCACTCTGTCGGGATATCTGTGAATCAAACCGCGTCTTTTTTCAAATTTATTTTCGCACAGAGGGTCATAAAAACCCGTTTTTTTCATTTCATAAAAGGAAGCGATAAACTGCTTTTTTATGCCTTCTTTGTGAATAATCGACGAAATATAAGGCGATAAGAAAAACTTCTTTGAATATTCCACGATTAAATCATATAATACTCAAAGGAGATTTGCAATTTATGTGTATAAAATTGTCCGATGTCAACCTTTTTCTATCAAAGAAAGAGATTTTAAACAATATCAATATAACCTTTAAACGGGGATTTAATTTGATTTACGGCGATTCGGGAAGCGGCAAAACATCCCTGCTTAAACTGATAAATATGCTTTACTCGCCCTCAAAAGGCTCAATTTTTTACAAAGAGGCGGATATTAAAAGCTATGATTCCGTACAATGGCGCGGAAGATGTATCCTTACAAAACAGATAACATATTTGACAGACGGAAGCGTTATGGATAACATACTTATGCCTTTCGACTTTAAAGTCCACAAAAACAAAACGCCCGATAAAAACTTGATGTACAACCTTATGGATAGGTTTCATTTAAATAGAGACGTTTTAGAGAAACACTCAACAAAGCTCTCCGGCGGAGAGATTCAGAGGATCGCCATAATCAGAGCCATACTGTTGGAACCGGCTATTTTTCTATTTGACGAGCCGACAAGCGCCCTGGATTACTACACGGAGAAAGAGGTTTTTTCTTATATAAAATCCCTCTCAAATAAAAGGATATGCATAATTGCTTCTCATTCAAAAGAAGCCATAAAATACAGCGATTATACATTCAAAATAAAGAAAGGAACGATTGAAGATGGTTAAGCAGATATCAACAGGCGGTTTGATTTTGTCCTATTCCATGTTATTGATTGTTATCTATCTGACACACAGAGAAAAGCTTAAAATTACAAAAGATATACTGATATCGTATGGACGTATGAGCATTCAGCTCTTTGCGGCGGGATTTGTACTGCTGTATGTCTTCAAAATGAACAACATCTTTCTAACAAGCATCATCTTTGTTTTTATGATATTTTTTGCAACGAGAATAGTTATAAAAAGGACCAAGGTGCAGATGAAGAGAATAACATTATACCTTTTTATCTCTATTTTTATATCGAGTTTTTCCGTTCTTGTGTTCGTTTTATTCGGCATCATTCATTTAAAAAATCCCAATGCAAGATACCTGATTCCCCTTGCCGGCATGATAATAGGCAACTCTATGAATTCAACGGCAATAGGAATAGAAAGGTTTTTCTCAAAAGCCAACGATAATAGAGAGTTAATAGAAAGCTTTTTGTGTCTGGGCGCAAACAGATATGAAGCTCTTATGCGTATAAGAGAGGACGCTTTCAGATCATCACTTTTGCCTTCATTGTCGTCGGCAAGCGGTATGGGGATAGTATTTCTACCGGGGATGATGACAGGACAGATACTCTCTGGCATAAACCCTATTGAGTCTGTCAATTATCAAATAGTGATAGTGATTTCCATTGCGACGGCAGTTACAATATCTAATTACCTTATTTTAAGATTACTTGAAAAAAGTATTTTCAATAATAAAAATCAGTTAATAATTTAATACAAAGTAACTTAACAAATGTCAATAAAATTTCTTATTGACATCCTGCTTAAAAGGGTTAAAATCTTTTAAAATTAAAGTTTAAGGGGGATTTCATGGAGAATCTGAAAGAAAAAGCCATTCGATACCACTCGATTGGCAGGCCGGGTAAAATTGAGGTTAAACCTACAAAACCTTTAAAAACACAGGAAGATTTGTCTTTGGCATATACTCCTGGCGTTGCCGATGTATGCTTAGAGGTTCAAAAGAACCCCACAGATGCGTACAAGTACACCTCCAAAGGCAACCTTGTAGCCGTCATATCAAACGGAACAGCTGTATTGGGCTTGGGCAACATAGGCGCTTTGGCATCAAAGCCTGTTATGGAAGGAAAAGGTAACTTATTTAAAAACTTTGCTGATATTGATGTTTTTGACATCGAAATAGACGAGACCGACCCGGATAAATTGGTGGATATAATCGCCTCGTTGGAACCTACCTTAGGCGCAATAAACTTAGAGGATATAAAGGCGCCCGAGTGCTTTTATGTAGAAGAGAAGTTAAGACAGAGGATGAAGATTCCCGTATTCCACGATGACCAGCATGGAACTGCGGTAATTACCGGAGCAGCTCTTTTAAACGCAATTGAGATTTCCGGTAAAGATATATCCAAATGCAAACTGGTTGTGAGCGGGGCCGGTTCAGCCGGAATAGCATGCACACATTTCTATATAACTCTAGGCATAAAAAAAGAAAATGTGTATATGGTTGATTCCAAAGGCGTTATTTATAAAGGCAGAAAAGAGGGAATGAATAAATATAAAGAGTTTTTTGCAAATGATACAGACGCAAGAACACTTGAAGATGCTATCAAGGGCGCTGATATATTCCTCGGTGTTTCAAAAGCCGATATTTTAACCGAAGAAATGGTAAAATCTATGAACGAGCATCCCATAATATTTGCTATGGCAAATCCCGATCCCGAAATAACCTATGATAAAGCTAAGCACGCCAACCCCGATGTTATAATGGGAACAGGAAGGAGTGATTATCCGAATCAGATCAATAATCTATTGGCATTTCCTTTCCTATTCAGAGGTGCACTGGATACAAGAGCAACGCAGATTAACGATGAAATGATGATGGCAGCATCAAGAGCTTTGGCACAGCTTGCAAAAGAAGATGTGCCCGAGAGTGTCCTAAAGGCATACGGCGTTGAAAATCTGAAATTCGGAAGAGAGTACATATTGCCAAAGCCGTTTGACCCAAGGGCTCTGGTATATGTAACACCTGCGGTTGCACAGGCTGCAATAGATTCCGGTGTTGCACAGATAAGCGATTTTAATATGGAAAGCTATAAAGAAAAATTGCTTGAAAGGCTGGACAAAACAAAAGCCGTAACCCACTACCTTTACAATAAGGCAAAGAGCAATCCGAAAAGGGTTGTGTTTACGGAAACAACAGACCCCAATATACTAAGAGCTGTCCAAGATTCCGTAGAAGAAGGCATAGTAAAGCCGGTATTTGTAGGCGCAAGAAGCTATGCAAAAGAAGATGTAATACAAAAGATAAAGGAACTTGGATTAAAAGAAAACCTAATCAACAAGATAGAATTCATTGATCCGATATACTTTGAAAAAACAGACGAATATGCCGAAGAGATTTTCCGTGAGAGGGCCAGAAAGGGCTTGACAAGAAAAGAAGCTGATTATCTCATGAGACACAGGCCGAACTTCTTTGCCGCCATGCTGGTTAAAAAGGGTGATGCCGACTCTTTGATAGTGGGAGAAACATACAACTACCCGGCCATCGTCAGACCTGTTCTGCAGGTTGCAGACAAAGCCGATCACGATAGCGTTATTGCTGGATTGTATGTTATGATTATTAATAACAAAATATACGTATTCGGCGACACAACAATAAATGTAAATCCGTCAAGCGAACAACTGGCAATTATAGCAAACGAATCGGCTCAGTTCTATAAGGATTTGACCGACCAAGAGCCAGTGGTCTCCATGCTCTCTTTCTCAAACTTCGGAAGCAACAATCAGGAAGAGGTGAAAAAAATAAGAAATACGGTTAAACTGATAAAAGAAAAGTATCCGGATCTTACTGTTGACGGTGAGATGCAGGCCAATATAGCCGTTGACAGGGAACTTAGAGACAAGTTCTATCCGTTTAACGAGCTTGCCGGAAAAGACACAAACGTAATCATCTTCCCGGATTTAAATTCGGGCAATATTGCATATAAACTACTCTATAAAATGGGCGGAGCATACCCTATAGGACCTATACTTGTAGGGTTGAAACAGTCTGCTCATGTACTTGAAATGGGTTCAAGCTCGGATATGATAAAAGATATGATAGCTTTGGCTGTCCTTGATGCGCAAAGAAAAGAGAAGAATTAATTTTAGGAGGTGTTATATGAATTTCAGGAGAGGGGTTTTTTCATTCTTCGCTGCTTTGCTTTTAGTGGCAGTATTTTCAATCTCGTCATTTGCAAAACCGATAGTGATTAAGTTCAGCCATGTTGTTGCGGTTGACACGCCAAAAGGCGCTGCGGCCAACTATTTTGCAAAAATAGTTAAAGAAAGGACAAACGGAAGGGTTATAGTAAAGGTTTATCCAAACGCTATGCTTTATGGAGACAGAGCTGCTGTTGAGGCTCTGCAGATGGGTGCAATCCAGATGGCATGCCCTGCTACGGCCAAATTTACAGGATGGCTTCCTGAATTGCAGTTGTTTGATTTGCCTTTCTTGTTCAAAGATTACAAACATCTACACGCAGTAATGGACGGTCCTGTGGGTAAAAAAATTCTTAATCTGTTCAGAAGAAAAGGTATGCTGGGTTTGGCTTATTGGGATAACGGATTTAAGGTTCTCTCAAACAATAAGCATCCAATAGTTCTTCCCAAAGACTGCAAAGGGTTAAAGTTCAGAATAATGTCATCAAAGGTTTTGGAGGCTCAGTTTAAAGCTGTTGGTGCAAGCCCTCAGGTTCTTCCTTTCTCTGAGGTTTATTCGGCTCTTGAGCAGGGTGTTGTGGACGGATGCGAGAATCCTTGGTCTAACCTCTACACGAAGAAATTCTATGAGGTTGCTCCATACACAACAGAGACATATCACGGCTATCTCGGATATGTTCTTATAACAAACGCTCAATTCTGGGACGGCTTACCTAAGGATTTGCAGAAAATTTTGGCCGGATGCGTAAAAGACGCAACGGCATATGAAAGAAAGATGGCAACAAAACTCACAAAAAAACAGAGAGCCCTTGTTATAAAGGATCCGAAAGTTAAATTCGTAGAGCTGACTCCTGCACAAAGAGATGTTTGGAGAAAGAAGCTTGTTAAGATTTATCCAGAATTCTATAAAGCTATAGGCAAAAATCTTATTGATGAAGCCATAGCAGAAGGCAAAGGCTTATAAAAGAGCAAAAGTAGGGGGTAACCAAAAAGGTTGCCCCTTTTTTTGTTTTTATAGGAGATTTTATGGATACACTATACAAAATAGACAAAATATTGGGGAAAATAGACAAATTTCTGATGGTTATCCTGGCGTCGTCTGCAACTATTCTCGCCTTTGTTAATGTTGTTGCCAGATATACCTTCGGCACAAGTTTGGTTTGGGCAGGCGAGTTGACAACATATCTGTTTATATGGATGACGCTGTTTGGTGCAAGCTATGGTTTTGAAATAGGTATGCACATGTCCTTTGACGCGATAGTAAAGGCTCTCCCTGCAAAACTATGCAAGGTCGTTACTATTTTCTCTTTATTGATAGTTATTGTTTATCTTGTGTTATTGACCATTTGGGGCGTTAATTTGGTTAGATTCGATTATATATCTCAGCAGGTTTCAATTGACTTGCAGATACCTTTCTGGATTATATACCTTGTTGTTCCTATAACAATGGCTACGGCATCATGGAGAGTCTCCTTAAAACTGCTCGAAACCATCAAAACTCCGGCAAAACAATTGAAGATGAGGGTCGGAGAAGGCGTGGAAGCAGTTGAGGAGGGTTTGTTAGAATGATGACATTAATTGTAGCCGGCGTTTTATTTTTTTTGATAGCTATTGATGTTCCCATTGCCGTCGCTCTCGGTATGACGGCAACAATAGCGATATTTACTTTTTTGGGACTGCCCGCTTTAGCGATAGCCCAAAAACTATTCACAGCTTTGGATAAATTCGCCCTTATGGCAATACCGTTCTTCGTTTTGGCCGGCGCTTTTTTATCCGAAGGCGGAACAGCAAAAAGAATAATAAAATTTGCACACTCAATGGTCGGACATATGCCAGGAGGATTAACTATGACCTCCGTTTTGGCCTGCGCCATATTTGCCGCCGTTTCAGGTTCAGGACCTGCCACGGTTGCGGCTATCGGCTCTATTATGATTCCGGCAATCAGAGAGGCGGGCTATTCGGATGTTTTCGCCATAGGTTCTATTACAACAGCAGGCTCTTTGGGCATTCTTATACCGCCGTCCATTGTTTTGATTGTTTACGGTGTTACGGTTGACCAGTCAATAGGAGACCTATTTGTGGCAGGTGTCATACCTGGTATAGTTATCACGACTATGCTCATGATTTTAACCTATGTTATGGCAAGAAGAGCAGGATTTAAAAGAACAACACCTGCGCCTGCAAAGGAAAAACTCAAATCCTTTATTGACAGTTTTTGGGCGCTGATGCTTATAGTAATAATCATAGGAGGCATATATTCGGGCATGTTTACACCGACCGAGGCTGCTGCGGTGTCGGCCGTTTACGCCTTTATAGTTGCAAAATTTATTTATAGAGATATAGGATGGAAAGACGTTACTCCTATAATACTTAAAGCCGCAGCAACAAGCGCCATGATTTTATTCATAATAGCCAACGCGATGCTGTTTGCATATTTTCTAACAATGGAGCAGATTCCTCAGCATCTATCAGATATGATTATTCAGGCTCATGTCAGCAAAATTCTTTTCCTCGCTGGTATAAATATACTACTTGTAATATTCGGAGCATTTATGGAACCATCGAGCATAGTTATGGTAACGGCTCCGCTATTTTTTCCAGTAGCTATGCACCTTGGGGTCAACCCGATACAGCTTGGAATAATATACACAATCAATATGGGTTTGGGTGAAATTACACCGCCTGTGGGGTTGAACCTGTTTGTTGCAATGGGAATAACAGGAAAAAGCATAGAGCATGTCAGTAAAGTGAGCATCCCGTGGTTTATTGTGTATTTTGCAGGTCTTTTGCTTGCAACATACATACCTACACTATCGACAATTATATTTAAAATTCTTTAACATTCTTTTATAAGAGCTTCGATTTTAATATTCGGAGCTCTTCTTATCCCGCTCTTTTGTTATCATAGTAACAATAATATTCTTACATAATAAAAACTTGACAGTTAAACAAAAAACCTTAATATTTGCCTATGATCGATTTACACACGCACACACTATTCAGCGACGGTGAACTAATACCCTCTGAACTTGCAAGGAGGGCAAAGGACATAGGATATAGGGCAATAGCCTTTACCGACCACGCGGATTTTTCCAATATGGAATTTATTATCACAGGACTGTCAAAGGTAGCCGAAGGATTGGAGAAATATTTTAACTTGTATGTTTTTTACGGCGTTGAATTAACGCACGTGCCGCCGGCGCTGATAAGTGAGGCAACTAAAAAATCAAGGCAGCTTGGTGCGCAAATAGTTGTGGTGCATGGCGAAAGCCCGGTGGAACCGGTTGCAAAAGGGACGAATAGAGAAGCCATAAAAGCAAAGTGTGATATACTCGCACATCCCGGATTGATAACAGAAAAAGATGCCCAGCTTGCGGCTGAAAACGATGTTGTCCTTGAAATAAGCGCAAGAGGCGGACATAGTTTTACCAACGGTCATGTGTTTAGAATAGCCAAGCAAGCAAACGCAAAATATATGCTTGATACCGATACACATTCACCAGGCAATCTTATTACAAAAGAATTTGCAAAGGTTGTGCTAAAAGGTAGTTCAATGAATGACGATGAGGTTGCGCAGGCATTCTTAAATGCGGAAAATATGCTGGAAAAATTACTTAAAAGGAGATACGATGCAAAAAAGGCTTAATATTATACTTTTTCTAATAGGTATTATGATTCTATCATCGTGTTCGAGCTCAAAAAAACTCATTTTAAATGTGGAGGAGCACCCTAAAATAACAAACACATACAAGATACACCCGCCCGTTGAGTATAAAGATATAACAAGCGTGGACGATGTGGGATATAAGGCTTCGATTTTTGTATACAAAGGCAGACTGTTTGTGGGCAACTTGGACGGCGAGATATATGAAATAGACCCCCAAAAAGAGTCAAAAAAGGAAATCATTGACGTAAAAAGCTCCATAGAAGCCCGTGTATATGTAAAAAACGATATGCTTTTTGCCGGTGCTGTAAACGGCATATTATATAAAATAGACATTAAAACGGGAAAAATTATAGGAAAAAGGCAGTTTGACTTTCCTATTATGAGAAACATCTACGAAAAAAACGGCAAATTATACGTTATAACCGAAGACGATAAAATATCATGTTTAAACCCGAATGACTTAAGCATCGTGTGGATATATTCAAACGGCGAGGCCAATATGCTTGACATACGCTCGACAGCCGGTCTGCTTTTTGGGAATGACGGCATATACACGGGTTTTAGCGACGGTAGTGTAGTAAAAATTTCATACAAAGGAGACCAGATATGGTCAGCTCAGGCGGGAGAGGGCAGTATGTTTATAGATGCCGATTCAACACCCATCGGAAGCCAGGCCATATTCATAACAAGCGTTAACGGATACACAGAGGCCGTCAGTCCTATTGACGGCACCGTCTTATGGAAAAGAAAAATATCCAGTTATGCAAATATGGAAGAAAATATTTTCGGCCTTTTTATGGCAGATGAAAATGGGGACGTTTTAGCGTTGGATAACGATAACGGTGAAACAATATGGAAGAAAAGGATTACGAACAACGGAAATGTTTACGCAATATTTTTAACGGGCAACTATTTGTTCGCTTTAACGGACAAAGGGACACTTGTTGTGCTTGATGCCGTTAGAGGAAAGATTATGGATATAAAGCACCTTGATGACGATTTCAGCTGCAATATTACCCAAAGCGGTGATAAGCTTTATCTGATAGGCAGAGACGGTAATATATATTCAATTTCGAGTGAAAAATAGATATGAACAATAAAGATAAAAAAGAAGCGCCGAAAGGCATAAATAACTTTTCCAAATTCTCTCTTGTATATATAGTTTTGGGCATTTTAATGTTTTATATGTATCAATACTATTTCACAACTCAGAAAACCACTATATCATATTCTCAATTTAAGAAACTAATAAGCCAAAACAGGATAAAAAAATGCAAACTGTCGGACAAATACATAAAAGGCGTCTATATAGATAAAAACAACAAGAAAAAAGAGTTTATTACAATAAGCGTCAACGACCCCAATTTGGTTAAAGACTTAGAGAAGCATAATATCAGTTTTTCGGGTACGATAACAAATACGTGGCTCACAAATTTAATCTTCGGCTGGATTCTGCCCTTTGGATTTTTATTCTTTTTATGGTGGATGATGACAAAAAAGATGAGAGGAGCAAGCGGCAGTCTGTTCGGGCTCGGAAAAAGCAAGTTCAAGGTTTATTTAAATGAAAAGCCGGATGTAAAATTCACCGATGTTGCGGGAGCCGAAGAAGCAAAACAGGAAATCGAAGAGGTGGTAGAATATCTCAAAGATCCGCAGAAATATCAGCGCCTGGGAGGAAGAGCTCCAAAAGGGGTGCTGCTCGTCGGAGCACCCGGAACAGGCAAAACACTGCTGGCAAAAGCAACAGCAGGAGAAGCGGGAACGCCCTTTATCAGCATAAGCGGCTCGGAATTTGTAGAGATGTTTGTGGGTGTTGGGGCAAGTAGGGTAAGAGATCTGTTTAACGAGGCAAAAAAACTCTCACCCTGTATCGTTTTTATAGACGAAATAGACGCAATAGGAAAAAGCAGAGCCATGAACTCTCTAAGCTCAAACGACGAAAGAGAACAGACACTAAATCAGCTGCTTGCTGAAATGGACGGTTTTGATTCATCGGTCGGGGTTATAATAATGGCTGCAACAAACAGGCCGGAGGTCTTAGACCCTGCTCTTTTGAGACCCGGGCGTTTTGATAGACAGATAATAGTCGACAAGCCGGATGTAAACGGCAGAGAGGCAATTATTAGAGTTCACATAAAAAAGATAAAGATTGGAGATGATATCAATATTAAAACACTTGCACAAATGACACCGGGGTTGGTCGGAGCGGATTTGGCAAATATCGTTAACGAGGCGGCTCTGCTTGCCGCAAGAGAAAACAAAGATGCCGTCCATATGGAACATTTTGAGGAAGCAATAGAAAGACAGCTCGCCGGTTTGAAAAAGAAGAATAGGGTTATAACGGGTGACGAAAAGAAACGTGTGGCATATCATGAATCGGGACACGCCATCATTGCACATCTTTTGCCCGGGGCTGACCCGGTACACAAAATTTCCATAGTCCCAAGGGGGTTGTCTGCTCTTGGCTACACCCAGCAGCTGCCGACAGATGAGAAGTATCTGATAACGAAGGAAGATATGATGGATAAGGTAACCGTTTTGTTCGGCGGAAGAGCTGCTGAGGAAATCGTTTTTAATACAATTTCCACGGGTGCCCAAAATGATTTGATGAGAGCCACGGATATAGTAAGAGCCATAGTTACCCAATTCGGAATGGATGATAAATTGGGACTTGTTGTTTTAGAAAAACCCGGCGCTACAAAGTTTTTAACATCGGAGGGAATAATTAAAGATAAAGACGAGATAAGTGAAAAAACAAAAGAGCTGATAGATGAAGAAATTTCAAAGATAATGCAGGTATCCTACAAAAAGGCAAAGGACATACTGCTTCAAAATAGAGACAAATTGGAAACGCTTGCAAATAAATTGCTCGAATTGGAAATAATTAACGAAGAGGAATTAAAAGAGATTATGGAAGGAGGAGACGATGGTTAAGATTAACAATATACTGGCATGTGTTGATTCAAGTCAATACAGCACATCTGTTATGAAATATTCAGCATATATCGCAAAGAGACTAAGTGCAAAATTGGAGGCTTTACACATTGTAGATATCGTACAGTTAGAGGGTTCTTTTATGTACGATTTAAGCGGCGCTCTCGGGCTTGAACCGCTATCGGATTTTGTAAGTAAAATAAAAAACATGCTGCAGGAAAAGGGCAATAATATCTTAACGTCATTCAAAGAAATAACGGATTTTTACGGCGTTGAATTAACAACCAAAATGAAAACTGGCATTGTCTCCACTTTAATAATAGATGAATCTCAAAAAGCCGATATGGTCTTCATCGGCAAAAAAGGCGTAAATGCATCGTATGAAAGAGGTATTCTCGGCTCAAATATAGAACCGGTTGTCAGAAAGATAGAAAAACCTCTGTTTGTGGCCGATGAACATTTCTATACACCGCGAACATTGATTGTTGCATACGACGGAAGCAGTGTGGCAGAATCGGCTTTACACTATGCCGAGTTTTACAAGGAGCATTTTCAGACAGATATAAAAATAGTAAATGTAGGTACCGACAAAGAAAAGGCCGATAAGCTTTTTGCCGAGCTGCCGAATGAATTGGATAAACAATTCATTGAATCCGACGATACAATTCGTTCGATAATAGAATTCACATCCGACCAAGACAACCCTTTGCTGTTTATCGGAGCATACGGCAAGAATCGATTACTTGAGATGATACTCGGCAGCACAACAGAATCAATTCTCAGAAAGAAAACAAACTTCTCTATGCTGATTGTCAGATAAAAAACGTATAAGAAGTGCAGCATTTTCTCAAATAGCATTTATAATGGCAATATCCTCTTAGAAGTTTGGTGCACGGTTTGCACTATCTCATAGAATAAGGTCAAATATTACTTGACATAAAGGGTTATTTTATATATACCTGCACAGGGAATATAAAGGTAAAAGGTTTGTTTATTTAATTTTTAAGGTGCATTTTAGAACTTAATTGTAAGTTGGCAGAACAGTAAAAAAGTAAATTCTGCCGATTAAAAAATAAAAAATTTTTTAAAGGAGATGGTGCTATGGACGTGAAAAACACGAAAATTATCTGGACAGAAACAGACGAAGCTCCCATGCTTGCTACACACTCCCTTCTCCCTGTTGTTAGAGCTGTTTTGAAGTACGGCGATATAGACATCGAAACGAGAAATATATCGCTTGCGAATAGGATTCTTGCTCTTTTTCCCGAACGCCTGAAAGAAGAACAGAGGGTTTCAGATGATCTTGGCTATCTTGGAGAACTCGTTAACAAGCCAGAGGCTAATATCATAAAACTGCCCAACATAAGCGCTTCGATTCCTCAGCTGCAGGCGGCTATTAAAGAACTTCAGGAAAAGGGATATGATGTTCCGGACTATCCCGAAGAGCCTAAAACAGATGAGGAAAAAGCTTTGAAAGAAAGGTATGCAAAGGTTTTGGGCAGTGCGGCAAACCCCGTTTTGAGACAGGGAAATTCAGACAGAAGGGCACCTGCTGCTGTTAAAAAGATAGCACGCAAATACCCTACAGCAATGGGTCTGCCGCTTCAGCCGTGGGATTCTAAATGTAAAACCCATGTTGCTCATATGGATGAAAATGATTTTTACGGCAACGAAAAATCAGTAACAATAGAGAAAGAAACAGACGTTAAATTTGAATTCGTTGATGAAAACGGCAGCACAACCGTTTTGAAAGATAAACTGCATCTGCTTGACGGCGAAATCTTTGACACCACATTTATGAACGTTAAGGCTTTGAGAAAGTTCTTTGAAGAACAGATTGAGGATGCTAAAAAACAGGACATACTGTTTTCTCTGCATTTAAAGGCTACTATGATGAAGGTTTCTGACCCTCCGATGTTTGGACACGCTGTGACAATCTATTTCAAAGATGTCTTTGATAAATATGCGGACACATTTAAAGAAATAGGCGTTAATCCGAACAATGGACTGAGCGATGTTTATTCCAAGATTCAGAAATTGCCCGAGGATAAGAAAAAAGAGATAGAAGATGCTATTCAGGCTGTCTATGATAAAAATCCCGACCTTGCTATGGTGGACAGTAAAAGGGGTATAACAAACCTGCATGCTCCCAACCTTGTCATAATAGACGCCTCTATGCCCGTTGTTATACGTGACGGCGGAAAGATGTGGGGAAAAGACAATGAGCTTCACGACACGAAAGCAGTTATACCTGATAGATGCTATTCTACAATGTATCAGGTTGTTATAGACGACTGCAAAGCCAACGGAGCATTTGACCGCACAACTATGGGCAGTGTATCCAACGTAGGTTTAATGGCCATGAAAGCCGAGGAATACGGCTCACACGACAAGACTTTTATAATGCATAGAAAGGGCACGGTAAGGGTGGTTGATGCTGACGGCAATGTTTTAATGGAGCACAAAGTTGATGAAGGCGATATATGGAGAGGAACTCAGGCCAAGGATGTGGCCATTAGAGATTGGGTAAAACTGGCTGTCAACAGAGCAAAAGCATCCGGTGAACCGGCAGTATTCTGGCTGGATAAAAACAGGGCTCACGATGCTCAGGTTATTAAAAAAGTCGAAAAATACCTAAAAGAACACGATACTAATGGCCTGGAGATTCACATAATGGCGCCGCAGGATGCTATGAAATTTTCTCTGGAGAGAATCAGAAAGGGACTAAATACAATCTCTGTTTCCGGCAACGCCATAAGAGATTATTTAACAGACCTATTTCCTATAACTGAAATCGGAACCAGTGCAAAGATGCTGTCTATTGTCCCGTTATTGGCAGGCGGCGGCTTGTTTGAGACAGGAGCCGGCGGTTCTGCTCCAAAACATATACAGCAGCTGCTTGATGAGGGACATCTCAGATGGGATTCTTTGGGAGAATTCACTGCACTATGGGCATCATTGGATTTCATATACAACAAAAATAAAAATAAGAAGGTTAAAGTTATTGCAGATGCTGTGGATAAAGCTGTTGAAATGGTTTTAGAAAACAGAAAATGGCCGTCAAGGAAGGTTAATGAACTGGATAACCGCGGTGAACACTTCTATTTTACCATGTATCTATCCAAAGCATTGGCTGAACAGACAGAAGATAAAGAGCTGCAAGAAAAGTTTGCAAACATTGCAGATAAATTTGTTCAAAACGAGGATAAGATCAATAATGAACTACTTTCGGCTCAGGGCTCTCCTGTTGATATAGGAGGATATTACTTCCCCGATAAAGAAAAAACAGTTCATGCAATGAGACCAAGCAGAACATTTAACGAAATAGTGGATGAAATTTAGCGCACAATAAAGAAACTTGTTATTAAAAAAGTTTAAAGGAAGAGGTGAAAAGTATGGCTGTAGAACGCTTACCGGTTGAGATCAACGAAAGCTTGTGTAAAGCATGCGGACTGTGTGTGCATGTATGTCCCAAAAATGTTTTAGAAATGGTAGAATCCTTGGGTGTCTGGATGGGAGCAATGGCAAAGGTTGCAAGACCCGAAAACTGCATTCGCTGCAAATTATGCGAGCAGATATGTCCCGACTTTGCAATAACTGTTGCAGATATGGGCACAGAAATAATATTTAAAGATAGTCAGGGACAAACTATTACAAAAAGTAAATAGGAGGAACAAATGGGAAGAGTTGAATTTTTAAACGCTAACGCCGCTATCGCAGAGGCTGCGCTTATTGCAGGCTGCGGTTTTTATGCCGGCTATCCGATAACTCCATCAAGTGAAATCCCCGAAAGACTCTCCAGAATAATGCCGGAAAAAGGTGTACCCTTTATTATGCTGGAAGATGAGATTGCTAGTATAAATGCCTGTGTTGGAGCAGCTGCATCCGGTGTCAAGGCTATGACGGCTTCCAGCGGTCCTGGCATATCCTTAAAGCAGGAAGCATTTGGAGAAGCCTGTATAATGGAAGTACCGATAGTCGTTGTGAATGCTATGAGAGGTGGCCCGAGTACCGGTCTTCCTACAAGACCGTCACAGGCGGATATTATGCAGGCTAAATGGGGAACACACGGAGACCATCCTGTAATTGCCCTTGCACCCTGCAACGCTCAAGAAGTCGTATTTGAGACCATAAGGGCATTCAACTTAGCAGAAAAATTTAGACAGCCTGTATATCTGCTGATAGACGGACTTCTAACTCACTTACACGCAAAGGTCTATCTGCCGGATCCAGAAGAGGTAGAAATTATAGATAGAGATCAGCCTACTGTTGAACCCGAGGAGTATTATCCTTTCGACTATAATTATGAAATACCTCCTTTGGCTAAATGGTGGACAGAAGACGGAAAAAGCTATAGATTCCATATATCAAGCTTAAATCACGATAAGACGGGTTTCCCTACGGTTGTACCTAAATATGTACAATGGCAGGAAAAACGTCTGCAGAATAAAATCTTAAATCATATAGACGAAATAGAGAAATTCGAGTACTACAAGATGGATGATGCGGATGTTTGTATAGTCGCCTATGGCTCCACAGCAGAATCTGCCCGTGTAGCAGTTGACGAAGCAAGAGAGGAAGGGCTTAAAGTAGGTATGTTCAGACCTATAACCATTTGGCCGCTTGCAGAAAAACAATTAAAGGAATTGGGAGATAGAGTTAAGAGTATCATTGTTGCAGAGCTGAATTTAGGACAATATCTCTTAGAGGTTGAAAGAGTAATAGCAGGCAAAATTCCTATATACAGCGTCCTTCAGGCTGCCGGAGTACCTATAAGACCTAATCAAATACTTGAAAAAGTTAAGAATCCGGAAAAGGATGTTGAGATTTGCTTGAGCGATGAAGAAGTGAAGAGTTTCGGAGGGGGTGAATAATGGCTGTAAATTACGCAAATTATTTAAGAATGGAAAAAATGCCTCTTTACTGGTGCCCTGGATGCGGAGACGGAATAGTGCTGAGGGCTTATATAGAGGCTATAGATGAGTTGGGCTGGGATAAAAATGACTGTGCAATGGTATCCGGTATCGGGTGTGCAGCCCGTGTTACAGGATATGTGGACTTCCACACTCTCCATACACTGCACGGAAGGGCTATTCCTACTGCCGTAGGAGTTAAAATGTCCCATCCAGATAAGCATGTTTTCGTTTTCGGCGGTGACGGAGATATAGTCCATATCGGTGGCAACCATTTTCTGCATGCCTGCAGAAGAAATGTGGATATAACGGTAGTTCTGATTAATAACTGGATATACGGTATGACGGGCGGACAGCATTCCTGCACTACCCCGTCAAGTGCAAAGGCATCTACTGCTCCAAGAGGCAGTTATGAACCCACAATAGATGTATGCCAAACGGCAATAGGAGCAGGTGCGTCATTTGTAGCAAGGGGCTTTGCCGGTGACCCCATTCATTTGAAGAAATACATAAAGGAAGGCCTTGCTCATCACGGATTCAGTTTAATTGATGTGTTCAGCCCTTGCCCTGTTAACTTCGGAAGAAGAAATAAACTCGGAGACCCGGTCAAACTGATGGAGTTTATGAAAAATACCTTAGTTTCCCAGGCAAAGGCAAAAAGGATGAGTGAAGAAGAATTGGAAGGCAAATTCGTAACAGGTATTCTACATGTTGATGATAAAAAACCGGAATTAACTGATTCTTATAAGGAATTGGTAAATAAGTCTCAGGATAGTTCAGATTACTGGGCTAAGTATGTAAAGGGAACTCTGACGGATAAAGACAAATACAGCATAACAAGAGAAGAACTAAAAGGACTTTATCCTTATGATGTAGAAACTCCACTAAAAGAATGGAAAAAAATATAAGAAGGGGTAAGGAAATGGGATACCACTATGAATTAAGATTCGGGGGAGTAGGAGGACAGGGTTCGCTGACCGCAGGCACAATTCTTGCCCACGCTGCTGTTTTTCATACAAATTATTATGCCACGCAAGCGCCTACCTACACTTCTCAGGTGCGAGGCGGAGCTGCCAAGGCAGATGTAATTATTTCCGATAAGCCTATTGCGTTTTCCGAAACAACTCATGTCGATTTTTTCTTGGCTACTCACCAAAAAGCTTATGATGCCTATAAGGGTGACGTAGCAGAAGGCTCTTATGTGCTTGTTGATCCGGGACTGATTAAAGTAGCTGATGAAGATAGAAAGAGATGGAAGATTTATGAATACCCATTAGTAAATGTAGCAAAACACGAAATTGGCAATGTTGTCACGATGAATGTAATCGCAGTGGGTGTATGCGTCGGATTAACGCATGTTTTAGATGCTGAGGCTGTCAGAGATGCAATCAAGGACGATGTTCCACCGGCATTTTTGGACTTGAATATGAAAGCATATAATTTGGGTTTAGAGGTTGGAGAAAAATTCAGGAAAGAAGCAGAGGCAAAGAAATAAATTCTTGTACCGATGAACTGCAAGAGGCTGCCGATTATAATCGACAGCCTCTTTTTTATTTATACTTACAGTATTTCTTCTTTTATCAAACAGACAATTTACCTTGAAAAGCACAATCAAATAAGTAAAATTCTTTGTATGAAGTCTAAATTTTATAAGGGGGTTGAAGATGGCGGATAAGTCTTTAGGTCCGATATTTAATTCACCATTAGATGATATTAAAGAACCAACGTATGATGATGTAAGAAATTTTATCGACACAATGCTGACAAAGGCTCCTCATCATATTATAATAGAAGAATTCGAAAACTTAGCAGAATACGTCGTTACTCTGGAAAAGATTCTCGATGAGCACGAAATAGATTTCAGCGACGA
>JALTDI010000176.1 GCA_027074255.1 Desulfurellales bacterium | reverse complement strand
TGCTGTTAATTATATCGCCTACTATACATACGTTAAGATTCTCCAAATTTCCCTTTGCTTCATACATAGTCATCAAATCCAGTATGGCCTGAGACGGATGTTCGTTTGTGCCGTCTCCCGCATTAATAATAGGGATATCAGTAAATTGACTTAAAAAGAAAGCATATCCGGAGTTAGAATGCCGCACGACGAAGGCATCCGGATGCATGGCACTTAGGTTTTGTATTGTGTCAAAGTCTGTTTCTCCTTTTTTGAGGCTTGATTTTTCATAATCTATATTAATGACATCAGCCCCCATTTTTTTTGCAGCTATCTCAAATGATGTTTTTGTCCTTGTGCTGTTTTCAAAAAAAATTGTTATTATGTTTTTGCCTTCGAGCTTATTTTTAAAAAGATCAGCATCTTTTTTATATGATAGTGCTGTTTTTACTATTGAATTTATATCGTTTTTTGATAAATATTTAATGCCGAGAAAATTCATATCTCACCTCTCTATATCTCTATGAAAAATTTTTACATCAAACCCTATGGTCTCAATAAAATTTTTGAGATATTCTACAAGCACTACTGATCTGTGTCTTCCGCCGGTACATCCTATGGATATTGTCAAATAACTTTTTCCTTCTTTTTCATAAAGCGGAATTAGCTCTTTTAATACAGGCTCAATTATGTTTAAAAAGCTTTTTGTTTCATTCTGAGATAAAACAAACTCTTTTGTCTCTTCGTTAAGTCCGGTTGTGTTTTTTAATTTTTCTATAAAATAGGGATTGGGTATAAATCTTATGTCAAATACATTATCGCTTTCTATCGGTATTCCGAACTTAAAACCGAATGATATGAGGTTTATAATCAGCTTACCGTTCTTTGAGAATTGATTGAAAATAAACCTCCGCAGAGCATTAGGCGATATGGACGATGTATCTATCTGTATATCGGATATTTTTTTAACGTCCCTCATAAGCTCAAACTCTTCATCTATGGCCTGTGTTAAGCTTATCTTTTTAATCACACTCAAGGGGTGATTTCTTCTTGTCTGTTCGTATCTCTTAATGATAACGTCTTTTTTAGCTTCCAAAAAAATTATATTTGTGTTGATTGAGTTTTCTTTGAGCCATTCTTTTATATTTTTCAGTTTGTTTTTAATATTTATGTCTCTTATGTCCGAGGCAATGGCAAGTTTGCTTATGCCTATATTGGCGTATTCTATGAGGTCTATGAGCTTGTTAAACAGATCAAGCGGTAAATTGTCTATGCAGAAATAGCCCGTATCCTCAAAGGCGTCCAAAGCTGTGCTTTTCCCGGAACCGGACAGCCCAGTGATAAAAATAACCTCTGAGGGTCTATTCATATGTCAGTTCTTTGTTTTTTATGATTGCCGTCACTTCATTAAGACTTTCAGCAGACATTACCTTTTCTTTCAGCTCATTATCCTTAAATATTTTTGCCACCTTAGCAAGAGCCCTTAATAGTATGGAGGGTTTAACCGACGGGGCAATGAGTGTAAAAAACAGCTGGGTAGGCATTCCGTCTATGGAGCCGAAATCTATCGGTTCTTTTGTGACAAACACACCGCCTATAAGTTCGTCGGTCAGGTTCGTTTTTGTGTGAGGTATGGCAAAATAGCCTCCCAGCGCCGTGGAACCGAAACGTTCTCTTGCCCTTAAAAGGCTGTATATTTCATTTGCATCTAAGTCGCATACCGAAGACAGTTCTTCCGCCATCTTTTTTATGCATTCATCTTTGTTACGGCATTCAAGTCCGTTAACAAATGTTTTTACAGATTGATATATATGTTCATTCATCTTGTAACGATATAACCGAAATCACCATTCTTTTTTCTGTAAAGCACACACACTTTTCCGTTCTCGGAGCTGTTGAATACTATAAATTGCTTATCATCCTCGTCCAATTTTATCATAGCCTCTTCAATTGTCAGGGGCTTTGGTATAAACTCCTCTTCGATAATGGTAGGTTCCCTTGAAGAAGGAGTCTCCTGCTGATAAATTTCATTCTGCATCCCTCTCTTTTTTGAGCGCATTTTGTCTTTCAATTTCTCTATCTGTTTTTCCAAAACTTCATAAACTATGTCAATTGAGGAGTACATATCTTTTGATGCTTCTTCAGCTTTTAAGATTTCACCTGCAACGTTCATTTTTACATTAGCTATATGCCTATATTTCTCAACCCTCAAAACCACATCGGATGAAATAATATTGTCTATCTTTCTTTCAAGTCTGCCGATTTTCTTCTCAACGTAATTCTTAATTGAGTCTGTCAGCTCGGTATTTTTAGCACTTATGGTGATTTTCATAACAACCTCCTTTTTTAGTGATGGTGATGTTCGTCATGATTGCAGACTTCTTCATAGCTTGTATCCAATTTATTATTTATAAAATCCTCAACTATTTTTCTCGGCTTTTCCGGTACGGCATTCGTTATAACAGTTATGCCGGAATCGTTTAATATCTCCACGGCTTTTGGACCTATGCCCGAGACTATCAGAACATCGGCTTTATTTTGCTTTATCCATTCGGGGAAACTACCCTCCATGTGCTCAGGTGTGGGAGCTATTTCAGTTGATATTATTTTGCCGTCTTCTACATCAAAGAACAGGAACTTCTCCGCATGGCCGAAATGCTGTGACAGTAAATTATTCTCCACAGGTATTGCTATTTTCATAATCACCTTATAAAAACCTCCATATATTTAAAAAAATCTATTTTTCCAAAAATCATAGTAATCCTTTTCCTTCAGCTTTTTTATCATACTTTCACGTTCAATTCTTTCAATGTCGTCTTGCGTGAGAGTCTGAAATTCTGCATTTTCTATATCAAAGTCCTCCTTTGTTAAAATGAGGTAGGCTGTGTTTATATCTTTGAACAGCCCATCCGAGCCTCTATTTATATCAGGATGATATTTTTTTGCAAGTTTTAGATAGTTGTTTTTGATAATCCAGGAAGGCGCATCCTCATCAACATCTAAAATTTTTCTTGCTATAATTTCATTTAGCCTTATTTTGCTGAATCTTTTCTGAAATGCGTAATTGTATATCATAGATAGACAATTCCTCTCGGAAAGTGTGTTAAAGACTCCACGCCTGTTTTTGTTACAAGATATGTATTTTCTATGCCGAGCGCACCTTTTCCCTCAAAGGATATTTTCGGCTCAAATGCAAATGTCATATTCTCTTCCAATGCATAGTTTTGTCCTTTTGCAATAAACGGAAATTCGTCCAATTCAAGGCCGACTCCGTGTCCTACAAAGGGCGTCTGATTGCCCTTTACTCCCATAAAGTTATTTTTATATCCGTTTTTTTGAGCCATTTTTAAGCTGCCTTCGTATAATTCCACAGCCAATACACCTGGTTTTGCTGTTTCCTCAAGCCAGTCCATAACATCACAGCAGAAGCTGTATGCCTTTTCAAATTCAATGTTGAGTTTACCCTCACAAAAGATTCTTGTTTCATCCGACATATATCCGTGATAATTGCCGAGAAAATCGACGATTATAGGGTCGTTTGCGGCTATCTTATCAAAAGATGCACCCTCGGGATAGCTCGGGTGAAGCCCTATTCCTGCGGTTGGTTTTAGATACCCCGAAGGATAAGCGCTTCTTGCACCGGAATGTACATGTCCCATAAACATTTCTCCGTTAAAACCCCTCATTCTGCTTTTTCCCTGATGTCCTCTTCTCCTTGCTCTATACTCCAGCTCTGCCGATGCTTCAATCTCTTTTTTTCCTGCCCTAACAATGTCTTTCGCATCTTCCATTGTGCAGTCAAGCATTCTTGCCGCTTCTTTCATTTCCCCTATTTCATAAATTGATTTTTTGCTCCTTTGCCATCTTATATCAAATGAAACGTCTACAAATTTAGAGTCCTTAAATGTTTTTTGCAGTCTCAAAAACATATCTGCCGGAACAACGTCCATTTCAATGCCGATAGTATCAAATTTTACTTCCCTGTCTGCAAATATTTCAGGGAGTTTGCTAAAGCCCTTTATTTCAACAATATTTTCCTTATTTATCGGGGTTTCGTTCACGGCTCTTAAATATCCCCTTCTTATGGCAAAAACCGTTTTATTTTCTTTTGATATTGCCAAAACGCCCGACGGTATTGTCCCTGAGTAGTAGTAAATATCCGCATTCTGCATAATGAGAGCGACATCTATGCCTTTTTCTTTTAGGGTTTCGGATAGATTTTTTATTCTTCTGCCAATCTCTTTTTCCATGCAAACCTCCTCGAACGGCTTTACTTTTTAGATTATACAAAGAATCGAGTATAATTCAAAGAAATTATTGACTTGAAAAGGCAAAAAAACCTATACTGCTAATATGAGTAAAAAGGTTGTCTATGTTTGTTCAAACTGCGGATATACAACGTCCAAATGGTATGGAAAATGTCCTAATTGTCAGCAATGGGGAACTTTGGTTGAAAAAAGGGAAGAAAAAAACTCGCGTTCAAGCGAATTAAAGACGTATAAAAAGCCCGTAAAAGTCGTTGATGCGGGTGAAAAGGAGGATATCCTTCATATAGATGACGAATTTGACAACTTTTTATCCAAGGGTCTGACAAAAGGCGGTGTTTATCTGATATCCGGAATACCCGGTATAGGTAAATCCACTCTGCTTCTGCAAATATCACATAAATTAACGAACAACTCATGCAAGGTCATTTATGTTTCATCCGAGGAATCGGTAAATCAGGTTTCCGCAAGGGCAAGAAGACTGAAGATAAAAGATGTGTATATAGTAAGCGGAAACGATATAGACGAAATAGCTTTTATGGCTGAAAACGAAAAGCCTGATGCCTTGATACTCGATTCCGTTCATACCGTATATTCCAAAGACTTAGGTGCGTTAGCCGGCGGCGTCGGGCAGGTGAGATATGCCGCAGAACGTATGATTGAGGCTGCAAAGAAATTTAATATAGCTGTTTTAATAGTGGCTCATGTGACAAAAGAAGGTGTCATAGCAGGTCCTAAAATGCTCGAACATATGGTTGATGCCGTTTTGTTCTTGGACGGTGATGAGGATTTAAGAATCCTGCGGCTGAAAAAAAACAGGTTCGGCCCAACGGATGAATCTCTTATTTTGGAGATGAATGATGCGGGCTTAGCTGTTGTGGATGACCCCACGGTTAGATTTATAGATAATACCGAGGCAACCGACGGGAAGGTTTACGGCGTTGTAATAGAGGGCAGGTATCCCATAGTGGTTGAAGTCCAGGCGCTTTGTGTTGAAACGCCGCTTGCCATTCCAAGAAGGGTGGCTGTTGGTTTTGATTTGAACAGGCTGAATATGCTGCTTGCTGTTATTGAAAAAAAGCTGAATATACCGATGTTTAAATATGACGTTTATCTCAACATAGCCGGCGGGGTTAAGGTTTCTTCAACGCTTGCCGATGTTGCCGTGGTGGCCAGCATTCTTTCATCTATAAAGAAAAAGGTGCTGCGCAAAAATATAGTTATGGTCGGAGAGTTCGATTTGTCGGGGAATATAAGGGTGCTTGAAAAATATGCAAAATATATAAATAAAGTGGAGCGGATGGGTTTTGAGATTGTTTCTTCGCTGTCTGGTGTTGATAATGTTTTCAAGCTGAGTAAAAAGGTCAATAGTTCATTGTAAAAAGATATGCGTTAGTGTAATATATTATAGGTGATTTATAATGATTGAATGTAGGAATTTAAAGAAGTTATATAAAAAAAAGGTTGCTGTTGATAATGTGAGCATCAATGTAAAAAAAGGGGAAATCGTGGGTCTTTTGGGTCCGAACGGAGCCGGAAAAACAACAACTTTTTATATGATTGCCGGGTTGATTAGGCCTGACAGCGGAGAAATTTTTATAAACTCCAAAGATGTGACGCACTATCCTATGTACAAAAGGGCAAAAGACGGACTGTCGTACCTTCCTCAGGAGCCTTCCGTGTTCAGGGGATTGAGTGTTGAGGAGAATATATTTGCTGTTTTGGAGTTTGTTTATAAGGATAACAAAACGAGGAGGCTTGTGGCCGAAAAACTATTGAACGATTTGAATATAGCGCATATTAGGGGTATAAAAGCTTATGCCATATCAGGCGGTGAAAGGCGAAGAGTTGAAGTGGCGAGGGCTTTGGCGACCAAACCGGAATTTATGCTTCTTGATGAGCCTTTTTCAGGTATAGATCCGATTATAGTCGATGAGTTGAAGGAGATAATAAAATCGTTGAAAAATAGAGATATAGGAATAATTATAACAGATCATAACGTCAGAGAAATTTTGGATATAGTTGACAGAGCATATATTATGTACAACGGCAGGATAGCAAAGGAAGGAACGCCTGAGGAGCTTATTAGGGATAGCGAGATGATAGATATATACCTTGGAAAGAGTTTTGTGGCATGATAGATTTAAGGAATGATATAAATATAAACATAGGCTTGATGCTGACGCCCAATATTGACTTATCACTGAGAATTCTTGCTATGAATGTGCTGGAACTCGAAGAGAAACTCAAAGAAATTGCAGAGGAAAATCCCGTAATCAAAGTAGAGGATGATATAGGAGTACAGAAACTATCCGATAAGAAAGATGAGAAAATAAAAGAAATTTCCGAAGCCTTTAAAGAGAGATTTTCAAACGACGATACATTAGATGTTGTGGAAACTATGGTTGCATCTGAGGAAACACTTATGCAGTCTCTCGAAAAACAGGTTAGATATGAGTTTAATTTTGATGAATCCGACAGTGAAATTGCCGCTTTTATTGTTTATAATCTTGACGAAAAAGGTTTTTTGGACAGCAGCATGGAGGATATAGCCGACAAATTCGGTGTTTCAAAAGAACATATTGACGATATACGCAAAAAAATTATGAAACTCGAACCGATCGGCTGCGGTTCTGTAAATACAGCTGAATTTTTAAAATTTCAGGCGGAAGAGTATGGCAGCATCAATGTTGAACTTTTGAGCAAACTGATAGATATTCTGTATTCAACAACAAAGCCCTCCATCAAGAGAGTTAAAGAAAAACTTGGAGTAAGCGACGAATTGTTCCGACAGCTGTTTGTAGAGATATCCAATTTGTCGTTATATCCGCTTGAAAACTATGCTGTTGTTGATAATAGAATATATATAGAACCGGATGTCTATATAAAAAAAATCGGCGACAAATATATGGCGATTTTAAATGAAAAAAATTTAAGCAGGGTGCATGTTGATAAGGAACTTTTGGAAAAATATGCTAACGATGAAGAGGCAAAGCATTTTGTAGAGGATAA